>DASRZG010000409.1:0-2387 GCA_035686585.1 Phycisphaerae bacterium | reverse complement strand
CCCGTGCGGCTACGGGCCAGGCCGTGGGCTGAGAGCCCCCCTTCCTCCGGCACAGGCTGCGAGCAGCCTGTGGCACCCGTCCCTCCGCCAGAGTCTACTTCACCTCCGCCTCGACCACGTTGGAAATCGAGCTCTGGTTGCTGCACTCGTCGCGGGACTTGATCGCGAACCAGTACTCCCCCGGCGCCAGGCCCCGAACGGTGTGGCTCTGCTTCGTCCCCGCCGCTGCGGGGGCGGGCTCGTCGGAGACGTTCGTCGAGCCCCAGAAGGTGATGTGCGTGCCACGCTTCTCGGGCCAGGGGACGAAATCCAGGATGGGCTTGGCGGCGTACTTGATCTGGTACACGTCGGCGACGCCCGTCTTGCCGTCATCGCCGGGCGCGGTCCAGGTCAGCGCGACGCTCCCGCCTTCGGCCGCCTTGGCCTCCAGGTCGCTCACCGCCGCCGGAACGACTCTGTCGGGCCGGGGGCCGTAGACCATGTGCATCGCCGTCGGGAAGTACCCCAGCCACCACGTGCCGGCGTTCTTCTCCCAGGCCAAGTCGAAATACGGCAAATACTTGCCGTCGCCGGTGTGGCGATACGCGAAGCCGTACAGGTCCAGGTGATACCCCGCCGCCCAGGCCGGGCAGCCGTACTGGCCGCCGCGCTTGTCGGGGGCAACCGCCCAGGGTTCGGCGAGGTTGTGATACGGGAAGCCTTGCGTGGCGACCTCATAGTTGATCGACCAGTCGGCACAGCCGATGGCCAGGTCCCGCATCCGCTCGTCGCCGGTCGCCAGCCAGGCCGCCGCGGCGCCCCGGGCGTAGATCGCCTGGCACCAGGTGCCCGCGCCGACGGGCCCCGCCTTGTCCACGTCCGCCCAGACCTGGTCCATCGCCTCGCGGAGGTAAGGCAGATACCGCTGGTCGGCGGTCAGGTCGTAGTACCGCGCGATCGCCCGCAGGCACCAGCCTTCCTGGCGATACACCCGCCGGGGCCGGGGCGACAACGTCGCCAGCGCCACCCCGTGGTCGGCGATCGTCCGCATGCACCGCATCGCCCGGTCGTCGCCGGTGAGGCAATACAGGTCGTACACCTCGTCCAGGTTCAGGTGCTCCAGGTTCGGCAGCGGCCAGCGGGCTCGCTGGTACGGGTGCTTCTTCCAGTCCGGGTGCCGCTGCGGCTGGTGGCCGAAGGTGCCGGGGATCAGCCTGGACCAGTGCTCGATGACGCAGTTCTTCCAGTACCCCGGCTGCCAGGTGGTCCAGACGGCCAGGTTGTCCTGTCCCTCGATGTGATAGGTGCGGACGTCCCGGGCGTGACGGGAGACCCGCATTCCGTACTCCAGCCGCCCGGGATGGCCGTTCAACAGGTGCATCCACAGGTTGTTGGATGTAGCCAACGGCTCGTAGTTGGTGCCCGAAACGCCCGCGCGCTCGATCCAGTTCAGCCCGAAGACCTGCCAGCCGTAGCAGTCGTTGTAGTCGCCCCCCTTCCCGAAGGCCTGCTTCTCGATCTTCGCCAGCGAGAAGTGCGTCCGTGCGGGCCCCTCGATCTTCTCGTGCATCATGTAGGGCCCCAGGTCCGACAGCGCCCCCGCGTCCCCGCAGTGCTTCGGCGAGGGCAGGGCGAAGACCCGCTTCTGGTACCGCTTCGCCGCCGCGATCGCGCCCGAGGGGTCGCCGGAGTGGAACGAAAGCCGGAACTCCTGGCCCTTGGCGGAGGCGTCCTCCAGCCAGTGGACCTCTTTGTACTCGGCGGGGAAGGGACTGAGCCGGACCACGCCATCCCAACTGAACCCCACCGCCGAGGGAAACTGCTGCCAGAAATACCGCGGCGAGACCGTCACGCCCGTCCCATGCGCCTCGCAGGCAACCATCCCGTCGGCCAGGTCGCCCGCGCCCGCTTCCTCCTTCTCCCCGCCCCGCATGCGCCAGAGCTTCCACCCGCGGAAGGTAGCCAGATCCAGGGGCTTTCCCGGCGTGCCGTAGGCCCCGGTCTGCTTGAGGCCGAAGTTCGTCTTCCAGTTGTCCGTGCCGATCGAGTCCTGCTGCAGCAGCGCCGACTCGCCCGACCCGCCGGCGACGGTCACCGGCTTGTCGCCGAGGGTGCGGAACGACCACTTGCCCGTCCCGCCCCCCAGGTGGGTCAGGATCGACCAGTCCTCGAAGTGCGGCTCGCCGATGGGCTTGGCGGAGTTGTTGGTCAGGATCGCGTCCAGACCGCAGCAGGCCTTTCCCGCGTGGAAGGTCATGAAGATCTCGTAGCCGTACAGGCCCGGCTGGAAGGCGCCCTCGGCGTCCGAGACGTGCCGGCCCTGGGCCAGGACCTTCACCATCACCGGCCCGCTCTCCAACACGCGGACGCGGTCCGTCCCGGCGGAGCCGTAGTACTTCCTGCCCTCC
>DASRZG010000408.1:0-2840 GCA_035686585.1 Phycisphaerae bacterium | reverse complement strand
GCATCTGCGGCGGCCCCCCCCTGCGCCCGGGGACGCCTATTGCAGGAATCCGTCGGCGCGGTATAATGGTGCTCAAGGTCAGGGGCTGTCTCCGCCGGGCGGAGACACTCACACCGGTACGTGCTCGTGGGCGTAGGCCTTCAAACGCGAAAGGTCGCGTTTGGACCCTCGAACAAGCGGGTAGTCTCATCGAGAGCTAGGACCATGAACGAAAAAAGATCCATCCGACTCAGCGGTTGTGCATTGTGTCTACTCCTCGTGGTCGCTCTGGTCGGCGCGGCGCGGGCCGACGTCACGGTCTGGCAGCGCGACCCGGCCGCGCCCGGGGACTGGTTCGACCCGGTCAACTGGACCGAGCAGGTGCCGGGTTCCGACGACGACGCCGTCATCGACAACGACGGCGAGGCGCAGATCGGGGGCGGCGGCGCCCAGGCGCTGAACCTGTACGTCGGCCTCAGCACCGGGCAATCCGGCACGGTCCACCAGACGGCCGGAACCAACACCCTCGGCGACTTCCTCATCGTCGGCGGCCTGTCCGGGTCCAGCGGAAGCTACATCCTGACCGCGGGCGAGCTTTCGGCCAAGCGCGAATCCATCGGCAACGAGGGGACCGGCAGCTTCTACCAGGACGGTGGAGACCACAGCGTTTCCTCGCAGTTGGTGCTGGGGGCGGTGGCGGGCTCGCAGGCGACGTACACCTTGCTCTCCTGCGACCTTTCCGTCGCCTACTACGAGTACATCGGCAGCGAAGGCAGCGCCACCTTCTCCCAGAGCGGCGGCACGCACACAGTGGGCTTCAGCCTGACACTCGGCGCCGCCAGCGCCTCCTACGGCGCATACGAGCTGCAGCCGGGCGGCGAGCTTTCGACGCACATGGTCTACGTCGGCGACGGCGGAACGGGCGAATTCACCCAGACCGGCGGCACGCACACCGTCGCCAGCAAGCTGTGCCTGGGCTATTTCGGCGGCTCGGAGGGGAGCTACACGATCTCGGCCGGCAGCCTCAGCGTCAAAGACTTCTACGTCGGGATGAACGGCATCGGCTCTCTGGAGATCACCCGGGCCGGGCAGGTCGCGGTCTCCGGCAAGCTGCGCTTCGGCCCCCTGAGCAGCCTCTCGGCCGTGCCGGGCAGCGCCATCCACATGACCGGGGCGGACTTCGAGAACACGAGCACCGATCCGCTCGCCCTGGCCGGGCTGGGTAGCCTGGAGCTGATCTTCGAAGGCGGCGCCGAGGCGATCGACGCCCTTGAAGCCGCCGGCGAGGACATGGGCGCGGTGGCGGCCGGCTGGACCGACAACTTCGCCCTAGCAGCGCTGACGCTGGGCGGAGCCGACGCCGGCCGGATTCGCCTCGTCGACAACTCCGACAATCAGCCCGTCTGGGAGGGCGCCGAGGCGGTGTACGTCGACGGCCTCGCCCTCAATGCCGGGGCCACGATCGACTTGAACGGGCTGAAGCTGTACTACCTCAACGACGGCCCGCCCAAGCAGTTCTTCCGCGGCGACGTCAACCTGGACGGCTCCGTCGACGGCGGGGACTACAGCCTCTGGGCCGACCACTACCTGCTGGGCGGGATGAGCTGGGGCGACGGCGACCTCAACGGCGACGGCGTCGTCGACGGCGGCGACTACACCCTCTGGGCCGACAACTACGGTTCCGCGACCGCCGCCGTCATTCCCGAACCCGTCACGCTTTCGCTGCTGGCCATCGGAGCAGTGGCGATGATTCGCCGCCGGTAAACCAGGGGAGGCTGCCCCTGTTTTCACTGTATGCGGGGGTGAAGCTGTCCCCATCGCCGTCGCACGGGAAACAGGCTGGGGTCCCCTGCGGCTACTCCGCATCTCCATACTTGGCGGGGAAGATGTGCTCGTGATGCCCGCGCGTCTCCGGTGTGCAGCCGTAGTTGCCGCTGTAGTTCAGCGTGAAGTCTCCCGTCGCACCCCCGTACGTGAAAAAGCTGTACTCCTCCAGCTCCTCTTCGGCAAAGGCCCGGGCGTGGCCGTCGACGTAGCCGAGCATCATACTGCCCTGGTGCCTGTCGAAGCCCAGGTAGCCGGGGAACCAGCCCCAGCCGGGCTTCATGGCGTAATCGCCGGCGGCGTTGTAGTGGTACCCGTCGGGGTCCTGGAAGTCCGTGTTCCTGGTGTCTCCGATGAAGACCATGCCGGCGGGATTGCGTATGGTCTCGAGCCGGGGATGGTAGACGCTGCGCCAGTGCCGGCCGACGTTGGGGCAGACGTATCCGAAGTATCGGGCCTCGCCGCCGCTGTCGGTGTCATCTCCCGGGGGCGCGGTGCCCATATAATCAGCGAACAGGATGTTCCATCCCCGGTTGGCCCTGATGGCGATGTTCGTCCAGTAGCAGGCGTGGTACTTGTCGTCCGCGTGCTCGGCGTAGACGGCTTCCAGGTCCGCGGCCGGACAGATGTACGCCGGGGCGAACTCCGTCTCATCCAAGCCGCGCAGATCGCCGGGCCCCATCGGCCCGCCGGCGGGCCCGCCCACGTACGGCGAAAGCCCGCCCAGGGCCCATCGCGGCCAACTGCCCGGGGCGCCGCCGCCCGGGGCCATCCCGTACCATGAGTAATTCAGGGGGACACAGCCCTTGTCATCGGCATACCAGCGCAGGGCCCGGGTGATCAGGCCGAGGTTGTTTGTGCACTGGACCCTGCGGGCGGTGTCCACGGTCTCAACGACCGTTGGAATCAGGATCACCACGGCCGTGGCCACGATCGTCAGGGCGATCATCATTTCGAGCAGTGTCAGCCCCGCGGCCGATCTGGACGTCCTCGCGCGAACCATCATTCTCGCTCTCCCACGCGGTCGGGCAGTGTGT
>DASRZG010000407.1:0-3310 GCA_035686585.1 Phycisphaerae bacterium | reverse complement strand
CTTTTTGCAGGGATGCAGGGGATGCATGGGATGGGAAGATAGATCAGAAGCCATCCCCTGAATCCCCTGCATCCCTGCTGAAACAGCGTCCATTCCATCGGAGCGATCATGACGCCACGAGAACGTGTCCTTGCCGCCCTGAGCCACCGTCGGCCGGATCGCACGCCGTGCGACTTCTGGGCCGAGGAGTGCACCTGGAAACGCCTGCTGGCCCACGTGGGGCACGACGACAGAGACCGCCTGCTCGACGAGCTGGGGGTGGACGTGCGTCACCTGGCCCTTCCCGACCCGCCCGAGCGGGCCCTCGGCGAGGGCGTCTTCCAGAACCACTGGGGCGAGCGGTACATGTACCGGCAGACGCCCTGGGGGCCGATGCGCGAGGACATCCGCGGCGCGCTGGCCGACGCCGAGAGCCTCGACGACCTGGCCAGCTTCGACTGGCCCACGCCCGATCAATTCGACTACGCCCTGCTCCCCGAGCAGTGCCGACGCTGGGAGCCCTACGCCCTGCTCTACGGCTTCGCCGACGTCTGGGAGCGCCCCGCGCTGGTCCGCGGCTGGGAGGGCATGTTCCTGGACATGATCGAGCGCCCCGACTGGGTGCACTTTCTCTGCCGGCGGTTCACCGACTTCTACCGCGAGGACTACACCCGCGCCGCCGAGGTCACCGGTGGGCGAATCGACCTGTTCCTGCTCATCAGCGACCTGGGCAGCCAGATGGGCCCCCTCGTGTCCCTGCCGATGTTCCGCGAGTTCATCGCGCCGTACGTTAAGGAGATGATCGACTGCATTCACGGCCTGGGCGCGAAGGTGCTCTACCATAGCTGCGGGACAATGCGGCTGTTCATTCCCGACCTGATCGATCTGGGCGTGGACGTGCTGGACCCGATCCAGCCGACCGGCCCGCTGATGGCGCCGGAATCGCTCGCGGAGGAGTTCGGCGGGCGGATCTGCTTCCACGGCGGCATGGACATACAGCACCTGCTGCCGCACGGATCGCCCGAGGAGATCCGCGCCGAGGTCCGCAGGTACTGCGAAGCGCTCGGCCGCCACGGCGGCTACATCCTCGGCCCCGCGCACTTCTTCCAGCCCGACGTGCCCCCGGAGAACCTGCTCGCCGTCTACCAGGCCGACCGCCGCCTGCCGTCCTAGCCCGGATACTTCACGCAGAGTTCGCGGAGGCCGCAGAGGTTCTGCTTTGAAAAGAACTTGCGCCGGAATCCGCTCTCCCAGAGAAGAGCGCCCCGATCATTGCCCTTCCCTGCTCGCCTCGCGAGAGATCTACGCAAGGCTTTTTTATGTAAATGTTTATGTTCTCTGCGGCCTCTGCGGGCTCTGCGTGAGGCACCGTGCGGGCGTGGCCCCCCGCCCTCACGGCACCCACACCGCCCCCAGCACCACAGGCTCCTCGGCCCCGCTGGCCGCGCGGCAGTGGGCGGGGAACTCGTCCAGCCGTGCGGCCGCCAGGACCGCGCAGCACACGGCCCCGTGGGCCCGCACGTCCAGCCCGTAACGCTCGGCGGCATACGTGCTGCACGGGCTCAGCAGGTGGCGGATCCGGCCGGCCAGGTGAATGTTCTTCGCCCCGCCGCCGGCCAGGATCACCTCGTGCGGACGCTCGGTCCGAGCCAGCACGTCCCGCGCAACCGTCCGGGCGGTCAACTCCGTGACCGTGGCCATCAGGTCCACCGCCTGGGAACGATGCTTGCCCGCCATGATCTCCAGCCGCTGCAGCGCCGCCCCGGACCAGTCCGCCCAGTGCGTCCGCTTGGGCGGCGCGCGATGGAAGTACTCGCCCGCCAGCAGCTCGTTCAGCAGGGCCTCGTTCACCTTGCCCCGCGCCGCGATCGCGCCGTCCTCGTCCATCGGGCGGTCGAAGAGCCGCTGTGTGATCGCGTCGATCAGGATCGTGCCCGGGCCCGTGTCCATCGCGACGACCTCGCAGGCGGCCGCCGCACTGCCGACGAAGCTGATCGACGCGATGGCCCCCAACTGCACCACGACGCGGCTGAGCCGGTCGTCGCGGAACAGGAGCCAGTCCGGCCAGGCCCAGACCGGCCCGCCCACCCCGCCGGCCGACAGGTCCGACAGCTCGAATCCGCTCGCCACCGGCAGGCGCATCGTCCGGGCGACCGTGGCGGCCGAGTCGAGCGCGATCGCCCAGCCGTGCCCCTCCGACGGCGTCGGAGGCACGTACGCCGCAACCGGCCCCATCACCCCGATACCCGAAACGTATTTCGCCGGAACGCGCCCGGCTTTCAGGGCCGCCCCGCAGGCACGAGAGAGAAGCGCCCCCACGTCGCGGCTCAGCCTGGCCAGGTCACTCGCCGCCCCGGCCCACCCGCTGGCCACCTTGTGCAGACGGTCCCGCAACGGCTGCGGCATCGGCAGGCACAGGAAGTGGGCCTGCTTCGCCTTCATCTTCTCGCCCTGCCCGGCGACCGTCACCAGCGCAGCGTCGACGCCGTCGGCACTGGGGCCGCAGTAGAGGCCTACGAATGTTCGTTCCTTCTTCGCCAATCCGAACCGTCCTCGTCGCTCGTGGGCGCCCCCGCAAGCATACGGCCGCGGGGGGCTCCTGGCGAGAGCATATTCCCCACCGTCGCCCGGCCGCCGCCCCGCTGGCCTCCGCGAGCCCGTCGGCAGTGCCGGACGACCACGAACCGCCGAGAGACCCCCGAAAAAAAACTCCAAAAGTCCAAAGATTCATTGCCCAAAGAGGGCTCTGAAATGTCCATGCTAGCTAAGGGGGGACATTGCCGTCTCGCCGGAAAGGTATCCACGTAAATGCCTTCTACAAAGAGAATAGTCGATATTCGCACCGATCCGCCCCCCTTCCGCCCGCCCGCCGGGTCCCCCGGGTTCCAACTGCCCGGACGGTTCACATTCGCGAGAAAGATGGAAAGGATTTCTTCAAAAGAGTTTACGCCAATTTCTCCCGCCGCGGGTCCCTCGAAAAACGCCGGTTCAGGTACACGGTTGGTTCACGTTCACGCCGCCTCGGCGTCGGTTGACGTCGGTACGGGAAAAACTTGCCGATCTCCGGAAGCGCGATACAATCGGCGAGAGGGCTCGCGATGGCCGCGGCGCGCTATCCGGGGAATGCGGGTGGGAGCCTGCAAGATAAGTGAGCCCGCAGCCAACACCTCGCGTCGAGACGCTGCCGCCCCCGCTGCTCCAGCGCCTGTTCGCGGGGTAAGCGCTCCGATCGCGTTCCTGCACGGGAACCGCGCGCCGCGGGGCGACGGGCGGGGAGTAAAGGAGAACGGAGACATGAGAGGCGGCATACCTCTGATCGTGGCGGCGCTCT
>DASRZG010000406.1:0-2774 GCA_035686585.1 Phycisphaerae bacterium | reverse complement strand
GTCGGCGTGGGCTACGTCGCCAGCCTGATTCTGGGGGGCCGGGCCAAGCCGCAGGCCGGGCTGACGGTCTTCACGCTTCGCGAGCCGACGGGTCGATGACCGCCCGCAGGAAGCCGTCGGCGGCCTTCAGCAGCCGCCGTGCCTCGCGATAGCTGACGCCGCGCTCGTGCATGACGATGGCGGCCTTGGCCTCCCCGCGGGCCTTCTTCAGCAGGGCCCGGGCGGCGGGGCGGGAGACGCCCGCCACCTCCGCGACGATCCGTTCGGCGCGGTCGCGGAGCTTGACGTTGGTGGCCCGCAGGTCCACCATCAGGTTCTCGTAGACCTTGCCCAGCCGGATCATGGCGCCGGTCGTCAGCGTATTGAGCACGAGCTTGGTGGCCGTGCCCGCCTTCATCCGCGTCGAGCCGGTCAGGGCCTCCGGCCCGACCTCCGGACAGATGACCACGTCGGCTTGGACAAGGCGGCGGACCTCCGGCGAACAGGTGACAAACAGCGTGGCCGCTCCGCGTTGGCGCGCCCGGCGGACGGCGCCGCGCACGAACGGCGTCAGCCCGCAGGCGGCGATCCCGCACACCGCGTCCCGCTCGCAGACGCGCTTCCGGTCGATCTCGGCCGCACCGTCGGCGGCGATGTCCTCCAGCCCCTCGGCCGAGCGGACCAGCGCCCGCCGGCCGCCCGCGATGATCCCCTGGACCATCGTCCGCGGCACGCCGAACGTCGGCGGGCACTCCGAGGCGTCCAGCACGCCCAGCCGCCCGCTGGTCCCGGCCCCCACGTAGATCAACCGCCCGCCGCGGCGGAACCGCTCGACGATGATCTCGATGGCCGCCGCGATCTGCTCCCGCTCGCGCGCCACCGCGGCGGGCACGAGGGCGTCCTCGGCGTTGATGGCGTCGACGATGCCCAGCGCCGACCGCGTGTCGATATCGGCCGTCCTGCCGTTGCGGCGCTCCGTTGTGACTTTGGATCGGTCCATCATCTTCCCGGCACGATCTTGCCCAGCACGACCGCACGCCCCGCCCCGGTCGCCGACGGCACGTTGCCGGCCTGCCCTCGAACGGTCGCGGCGGCCAGGATGGCGAACGATACCGCCTCCTTGGCGTCGGCGTCGATGCCCAGCTCATCCATGATCCGCAGGGCGGCAGGCCCCACGGCCTCTCGCAGAAGCTCCACCATGGCCAGATTCCGCGCGCCCCCGCCGCAGAGGATCACCTCGTCCACCGGGCCCGGCAATCGGCCGCATGCCCGGCCGATCGACCGGGCGGTCAAGGCCGTCGCCGTCGCCACCAGGTCCGCCTCGGTCAGCGCCAACTCCCGGCCGCGCTCGATCATCGCGCGGGCGAAGGCCGTTCCGAACTGCTCGCGCCCCGTCGTCTTGGGCGGCCGGCGGCGGAAGTACGGGTGCTTCAGGAGCTCCGCCAGCAAGCCCTGGTGCACCCGGCCCGACCGGCCCAGCCGCCCATCCCGGTCGAATTCCCTTCGCCCGCCGGTGGCGTGACGGACCAGCGCGTCGATGACCATGTTCCCCGGGCCCGTGTCGAACGCCAGCACCTTCTCGATGCCTGCGCCGGCCGGCAGGTATGTCACGTTGGCGATCCCGCCGATGTTGCAGATGACCCGGGACGCCCGGCCGCTGGCGAAGAGCACGTGATCCGCGTAGGGCACCAGCGGGGCGCCCTGCCCGCCCGCGGCCACGTCGCGCGGGCGGAAGTCCGCCACCGTCGTGATGCCCGTCCGCTCGGCGATCACGCTCGGTTCGCCGATCTGGAGGGTGGACCGGATGCGCCTCCCCAGGCCGCGGCGCGGGACCGGCAGGTGGTGGATCGTCTGCCCGTGCGAACCGATCAGGTCGATCCGGTCCAGGCAGATCCCCGCCTCGTCCGCCAGCCGGATGACCGCCTCGGCAAACAGCTCGCCCAGCAGGAAGTTCATGTGGCAGATGCGGTCCACGCTGGAGGTGGCCGGGTCGCACAGCGCCCGCACCTCCCGCCGCACGGCCGGGGGATACGGATACGTGGCAAACGCCCCGACGCGGACCTTTTGGGTTTGGCCCACAATGTCGACCATCGCCGCGTCGATCCCGTCCGCCGACGTGCCGGACATCAGCCCGACCACCCGCAGCCGCTTCTTTCGCCCCAGACGCGTCCAGTCCTGCTTCGCCATGTCGCAAAGGATACCGCGCCGTCCGTTTAGCCGCGACCCAGCGGGGAGCGCGTCCCCCGCCGCACCCCGTGCGCTCGCACGGACCCCTCGACGCCTCTGAAGATCTCGCCCGTGCCCGTCATGCCGTCCCCGGGGCCGTTGACACGACCCCCGCCCCGCTGTATCGTGCGGGTGTCAATGGAACGGTCTGTTGATCAGGGGCAGCGAGATGGATGCCCTTGCGCGGAAAACCAAGCCTGTCGCCTTTGCTGTGTCCCCGTCAAACGGATCGAAGCACGAGTACATCGTCAAGGGATTCGCCCTGGACGACGAGCGGCTCAAGGGCGGGGTGGGGCTGGTGGACTACTTCGACGAGCTGCTTGCCCGCCGCAATGGCTTCCGTCGCCCCTGACGGGGCTGGGGGACAAGAGGGAGGTCGCCCCGGGAAAGCTGGAACAGTTGATCATGGGCCCTCGGGGCAACGCGGGGCATGTCATATCTAAGTAGTACTGTCCGGTCTTATCTAAGTAGAAATGTCCGCTTTCCTTTGACAGGGAGAGCGGATGGACGGAGACCGGATCGAGATGAGTCAGCGAGAGCGGGACCGGCTAAGGGTGTTGGCCTTGGTG
>DASRZG010000405.1:0-3058 GCA_035686585.1 Phycisphaerae bacterium | reverse complement strand
CCCGAGCAGCCCGAGCATGGGGGCGACGGCCGCGACGCCGTAGAGCATTCGCAGGTTTCGCCGCAGCACGCCGATCTCGTTGGTTCCCGCGTCCTCGATGGCGCGTTCGACGGCGGCCTCGCCGCCGCGCATCTTGCGGATCCCGGCCGCGGCGACCCGACCCATCGGACAGTCATTCTCGCCGCAGTACTCCAGCCCCGCCGCCCGGTCCTGCTGGTTGCCCCGGAAGGCCGATTTGAGACCCTCCATGAAGCGCGGCGGGATGATGGCGCCCCGCCGCAGCGCGATCAGCCGCTCGATGATGATCGCCAGGCCCATCAGGCTGCAAAGCCCGATGGGGACCATGAACCACCCGCCCTTGAGCAGCAGCTCGAGGATGGACATTTTGGGCGTTTCTTCTCGTTTGACCTCGCCCTCGGGCGGAGCGGCGGGCCCGGGTCCCTGTCCCAGGGACGCCCCCGCTGCGGCCACCAGCAGCACCCCCGCGATCAGCCACACCGGCAAACGTCGTGAAAAGGTGGTGACGGGTCTCACGGTCGAATCTCCCTTACGGTTTCGAGCGTTCCAGCGCTTGGAGCCGCTTGGCCGCCAGCGCCGCCGGACCGGAATCCTTGTACTTCTGTATGCACAGCGCGTACTGCTTCTTGGCCTGGTCGGGCTGTTGGAGCTGCTCGAAGGCCCGCCCCGCGTCGTACAGCGCGGGGGCGGACCACTCGGGGTAGGCGTACACGATGTCCACCTTCATCAGCTCCCCGGCGGCGAGGTCGAACTTGCCCTGGGCGAAGTGGCACTCGCCGATCTGGAACTGCGCGCGGGCGGCGGTCGGCCCGTTGTGCGTCTCGATCACCTGCGCGTACCACTTCCTGGCATCGTCGTACTTCTTGCCGTTCTCCATCGCCCAGCCCATCCCGAACTTCGCCAGGTACGCGTACTCGTTGGTCGGGTACTTCTGGAGAAACGCGGTGTAGGTGGCGGCCGATCGGGCGTAGTCGCGCGCCGCCGCCTGCACCTCGCCGAGTTTCAGCCGCGCCGCCGCGTCCGGCTCGCTCTTGGGGTGCCTGGCCAGCAGCGCGGAAAACTGCTTTTGCGCTTCGGGCAGCTTGCCGACCTCCGCGAACGCCACGCCCGCTCGATACAAGGCCGACGGAACGTTCTCGTCCTTGGGATACTTCTCGGCGAGCCGGCTGAACGCCGCGGCGGCCTCCGCGTGCTTGTCGAGATGCACGTAGCACAGGCCCAGGCGGTACAGCGACACCGCCAGCGTCTTGGGATCGGCGGCGGAATCGACGACCACCTGCTCCAGCAGCGCCGCCGCCTCGGCGTATTGCTTCTGGATGTCGAGCAGCTCGGCCAGCTCGGCCCGCGCGGGCGTCAGGAGCTTGCTCCGGGGAAACTCCGCCAGCAGCCTTTGATAGGTCTTCATCGCCGGATCGGGCTGCTTCAACTCGCGGTGCGCCCACGCCAACTCATACAGCACCGTGTCGGTGCAGGTCTTCTTGTCGGCGGCCAGCTTCGAGAGCTGCTTGACCGCGGCATCGTGCCTGTCCAGGGCGGACAGGCAGACCCCGATCAGCTCGTCGGCTTCCCGCCGGTGCTCGGCCCCGGGATAGGTCTTCAGATATCCCTCGAGGGTGGTCAGGGCGTCCTGGAGCTTCCCGGCCTCCTTGAGGCACACGCCCGCCCGGAAAGTGGAGTCGCCTGCGAGCGGATGTGCCGCGTGCCGCTGCGCCAGCTCCCCGAAGCGCTTTGCGGCCGCATCGTGCCTCCCGGCGTCCAGATCGATCCACGCCAGAAGGTACGTCGCCGAGGCGGCGATGTCCGCCGGCGGCTTGGCGGCAAGGACCTTCTGGAGCAGCGGGGCGGCCTGGTCGGGCTGCTTCCCGTCGTACAGGATCTGTGCGGACTCGAAGGTGGCCCGGACCACCCACGGCGAGGCGGGCGGGCCTCGCATGACCGCCGCCAGCGTTTTCTTCGCCCCGGCGACGTCTCCCCCGCGCGCCTGGGCCAGTCCCAGCTTGTACTGGGCCTCCGGCCTCCTCGCGGTTCCGAGCGAAACGTATTTCGTCAGGGCGGCAGCGGCGTCGGCGTATTGCTTGGCCTGCAATTGGGCATCGCCCAGCAGGAACACGGCTTCCTGGAGCGCCGGGTCTTTCAGCACCTTTGGGTTGCCCGTCATGCCCTTCAGCAGCTCGACGGTCTTGGCGAAGTCCCCCTGGAAATACGCGCACTGCCCCCGGCGCAACTGGAACCGCAGCCCGGCGTCCTGGTCCTTGACGGCCTTGCCGAGCCGCTCGAATTCCGCCGCGGCGTCGGCGTACTTGCCCAGCAGGAACAGGTTCTCCGCCGCCAGCTCCGCCGCGGGACCGGCGGCCGCGGACGGCCCGGCGGCCACCGGTTTGCACAGCGCGAGCGATTCAGCGTACTTGCCGAGTTTGTGGAGCGAGAACGCCTGCCGGTACGTGGCGTCGCCCAGCAGCTCGCTCTTGGCGTAAGCCTTGCGGAAGGCCTCGAACTCGGCGGCGGCCTGGTCGTGCTTTTCGAGGGCGGCCGCGCATACGGCGCGGTCGAAGAGGACCGCAGGCAGGTTCGCCGGAGGCGGGTTCGCCTTCGCCAGGGCGTCCAGCGCCGCCCGCGCCGGGGCGTACTTCTTCTCCGCCATGTCGCACTGCGCCAGCCAGTACCGCGCGGTGACCGCGCGCGACGCGTCGGTTTGGACCACTTCCGAGAACGTCTTCCGGGCGTCGGGGACTTTCCCGGCCGCCAACTGCGCCAGGCCCAATTGCAGCTTTGCCGGCGCGGCGTACTGGCTTGCGGGAAACTTCGTCAGCACCGCGGTCAGCTCATTAATGGAATCGCCGTACTTGCCCGCCTTGTACAGGACCAGGCCCAGCGAGTAGTGGCCTTCGGCGTGCCGTGGGGTCGGGCCGATCCGGATCATCCGGCGGTACTGCTCGGCCGCCGCGTCCAGCTTGCCCTGGTTTTCCAGGGACTGGCCCAGGAGCAGCGTCGCGTCCACGACGTGCGGCGAATTCGGGTGCTTCTTGAGCAGGTCGGTGAG
>DASRZG010000404.1:0-4595 GCA_035686585.1 Phycisphaerae bacterium | reverse complement strand
AAGAGGGTGACGGGCCGGACAGGGATCTGCCCACGTTCCTGAGCCAGATCGAGGACCTGGACAAGAACATGCACGTCTTGGTCGACGGGAACGGCCAGGCGCTGACGGTCTGCGGCATCGAACGCCAGTTGTTCATCACGGAGGTGTACCACAAGAAGACCCAGGACGTCGGGGACCTCCAGCCCCAGCAGTACTGCGCGATCGAGCTGTTCAACCCGTACGCGACCCCCATCGACGTCTCCGACTACAGGGTCAAGTGCGGTTCCGCCGACGTGTCCCTGGCCGGGTTGGTGCCCGGTGGCGTGGCGCCCGGCGGGAGGCTGGTGCTGGTCAACGACGTGGCGGACATCACCCCGATCCCGCTGGCGGCGGGCGTGACGCCCGTGAAGGTCCAGGGCCTGGACCTTGACGACACCACCAATGGCGTCGAGATCGTCCGCGTCGTGGGCGGAAACACCGTCTACATCGGCGGGGCGAGTTTACGCGTGGCCGACCCCAACCCCGACGACACGAGCGGGACGGCCGTGAAGGAGAGGTACATCGTGGCCCGGCGCGACGACGCGCCCGCCCGGGCCAGGTACACGCTGGCCCAGTACGAGATCGACCCCGCGTACGGGTCCGACTCGATCGATCCTACCCGCACCGCAGGCACCTCTCTGGGCGCGCCCAACAACGTCGCCGAAGGCGATGAAGACTTCAAGGCATATGAGCCGACGCCCGTCTACGTCCGCAACGGCGGGTTCCTCAACTTCGGCGACCTGCTGCGGGCGTTCTACATCGGCCCGGGCGCCGCGCCGCTGGACGTCCAGCTCAAGGCCATGATGGACTTGACCCCCGGGGCGCAGAAGGTCGCGGTGGGCCGGTGGCACCTGCCGGCCGATCCGGCCCAGATCGCCTACACGTGGTACGGCTCGGACGACAACGAACTGGAAGCCGACGTCTGCAAGAAGTACGTGCCTCCGCTGCCGGTGGCGTGCCTGCTGACCGGGACGCTGACCATCAACAACCCCTGCAACGACGGGGTGGACAACAACCGCAAGGGCGTCGTCGCGGACAAGGGCGTGGACGAGGCCACCGAGAGCGCCATCTACGGGATGGTCAACATCAACACCGCCCCGATCGAGGTCATCAAGTGCCTCGTGCCCATCTGGAACGGCTACCAGGCCGCCCCGGACGCCGGCGCCAACGTCGACCTGATCGCCCAGGAGATCGACAACTACCGTCAAACCCGGACCTACGCCGTCAGCGGCGAGGTGTTCGTCCCGGTGATGACGTCCCTCCTCAGTCAGGGACTTCTCGTCAGCGCCTATGCCGGGACGCAAGCCAATCCCGCCGTCAACTACAAGGTCGGCGACGCCGGCGCCAGCGACGACGGCCTGTGCTGGCTGCAACCGCCGAACACGTCCCAGGACATCGTGGGTGACCTGGCCAAGTACCAGGCCATCTACAGCCGGATGGGCAACCTCGTCACCGTCCGGAGCGATTCGTTCGCCGTCTACGTCACCGCGATGCGCTTCCGCCCCAGCCAGGTCGAGAAAACGGACTCGAACGGCAATCCCACGCCCGACCTGCGTTACCCCACCGCGGTCCGCCGGTACGTGGGCGTGATCGACCGGAGCGAGTGCTACAAGCGAGGCGACTGGCCCGAGACCCGCATGTTCGCCGAGATCAAGTAGGGCGGCGCCCCGTTTGCAGGTTCGCGGGGCGACTCAAGCAGTCTACGCGGAACGCAGGAGCGGCCCGCGCTCTCCCCGGCGGCGCAGCGCCGGGGCTTGGGGGGGGGCGGCGGGGCGATCAACGGTCGGTAGGGGGCTCTTGTACCGCCCGATCCGTCTACTCCCTCCGGCGGAGCCTCTCGGCCACCAGCTTGTCCCGGCGGTCTTTCGCCCGCTTGAGGTAGCGTTCGATCTCCCCCCCGTCGCCGGCCTCGAGCACGTCGCGCAGACGCATCAGGTGTTCGTCGGCGGCGTCGATGGCGGCCAGGACGGCCTTGCGGTTGGTCAGCAGGATCTCCCGCCACATGCCGGGGTCGCCCGAGGCGATCCGGGTGGTGTCCAGGAAGCCCGTTCCCGCCAGGTCCAGGTGGCCGGCGCCTTGGACGGCGACGATGATCGCCGCCAGCGCGTGCGGCAGGTGGGAGACCCGCGCCACCGCCCGGTCGTGCGCGGCGGGCGTCATGCGGACGGTGACGCCCCCCAGGTGGCGCCAGAATCGTTCGACCTTCCCGGCGACGGCGGGGGGGGTGTTGCGCGTCGGGGTGAGGATGCAAGTGGCGCCCTCGAACAGGTCCGCCCGGGCGAACTCCACGCCCTTCCGCTCGCCCCCGGCCATGGGGTGGCTGCCGACGAACGGTCCCCCGCGGCCCAGCACGCCCTCGGCGATGCGGACCACCAGCGACTTGGTCGAGCCCACGTCCGTGACGATCGCCCCGTCCGACAGGGCGGGCTTCATCGCCAGCAGGTGGTCCTCGTACATCCCCAGCGGCGTCGCCAGCACGACCATCTCGGCCCCGGCAACGCCCTCGGCGACGTCCAGGGTCGCCTCGTCGATGGCCCCGGCCGACAGGGCCCTCTCCAGCGACGACTGCCGCCTGCCCACGCCGACCACGCGGGCGCCTTCTTCGGCGGCCTTGACGGCCAGGCCCACCGACCCTCCCAGCAGGCCCACGCCGACCACCGTGATCTTTCTCATTGCCGATTCGCTCATTTCGCGCAACAGCGTACCACCGGCCGTCCGGGCCGTCAAATGCCGGCCCCCCGCGCTGGGCGGGGCGGCAAGATTTCCGCAAATCGCACTTGCCGATCAAGTCGATTCCAGGGAGAATGTTAGGGCGACAGCGAGACCAAAGGACGCCCGAGGCGTCCTTGTTTGGTATAGGTTCCGGCCCCGCCGCCGGCGGGGTCGGGCCGGCCTGGGACGGCCCTGTCAGGCAGCACGGAGACATCCATGCCGCCCAACGGCAACAGTCTAAACGGAGAGCCCGAATACCTGTTGGATTTCGAGAAGCCCCTGGCCCAGTCCTCGCGCCTGATCGCCGAGCTGGAGGCCGAGCAGGCCTCCACCGGCCGGAGCCGGGCGGCCGAAATCCGCAAGCAGCAGGCCGAGTACTTCCGCCTCCTGCGGAATACCTACGCCCACCTGTCGGCGTGGGAGACGGTGCAGGTGTCCCGTCACCCCCGCCGGCCCCTGGCGGGCGATCACATCGCCAACATGGTCAAGGATTTCGTCGAGCTGCACGGCGACCGCCGGTACGCCGACGACCGGGCGATCCGCTGCGGCCTGGGGCGGATCGCGACCGAGCGGGTGATGATCGTCGCCCAGCACAAGGGGCGCGACACGGCCGAGAAGATCGAGTGCAACTTCGGCTGCGCCCACCCCGAGGGTTACCGCAAGGCCTTGCGGGCCATGAAGCTGGCCGAGAAATTCTCCCTGCCCGTGGTGACCTTGATCGACACCCCGGGGGCGTATCCCGGCATCGGCTCGGAGGAGCGCGGGGTGGCCGAGGCCATCGCCGTGTGCATGCGCGAGATGAGCCGGCTTCGCACCCCGGTGGTCTGTACGGTCATCGGCGAGGGCGGCTCGGGCGGGGCCTTGGGCATCGGCGTGGGTGACAGGCTGGGGATGTTCGAGTACGCCTACTACAGCGTCATCAGCCCCGAAGGCTGCGCCGCCATCCTCTGGAAGACCGGCGAGAAGGCGGCCGAGGCGGCCGAGGCCATGCGGATCACCGCCCGCGACCTGACCGCCCTGGACGTGATCGACGAGATCATCCGCGAGCCGGTCGGCGGGGCCCATCGCAACCCCGCCGGGGCGTCGGCGAACCTCGAGCGTTTCATCATCCGCAACCTCCGCGAGCTTCGGCGCGTCCCGCTCGACGACCTCCTCGAAGCCCGCTACCGCCGCTGGCGCCGCATGGGAAAGTGGCTGGAGGTCCCTGTCCCGTCCCCCGCCGCCAATCAGCCGGCCACCTGAGCGTCGCCAGGCCGCTTGCGGTTTCGCAAACGCAGGATGGGCCGGACCAAGGGCGTTTCCGGAGCCCTCAAGACGCGTTGCGAAACCGCAAGCTTGTCCCGCTGGGGCGTTGGCAGCCTCTCCCGCCAGACCTCTTGGGCGTGGACCCCGATTGCCCCCATGTCTGAGAGTGGGGCGCTCTACTGCAGCGGGGCGATCAGTTCGCCCACGAACCCGCCGATTCGCTTGACCAGCGCGTCCACCGGCTCGCCCTTGGCGTCGGTGATGCGGTGGACGATGGCCGAGCCGACGATGGCGCCGTCGGCGACCTCGCAGACGTGGGCGACGGTCTGAGGGTTGGAGATGCCAAAGCCCACGCAGAGGGGGGTCTCGGTGTGGGTCCGCAGCTCGGCGACGGCCTGGATGGTGGCCTCGGGCAGCTTGGCTCGCTCGCCGGTGATGCCCGCCACCGAGATGTAGTAGATGAACCCCCGCGAGTGCCTGGCGATCTCCAGACGCCGCTCCGGCGGGGTGGTGGGGGCGATCAGCATCACGTTGGCCAGCCCGGCCGCGGCGGCGACCGGCTCGAGCCCGCCGGCCTCCTCCAGCGGCAGGTCGGGGATGATCAGCCCGTCAAACCCCGC
>DASRZG010000403.1:0-3478 GCA_035686585.1 Phycisphaerae bacterium | reverse complement strand
GACGAAGTACTCACGGCAGTTCCCGGGCGGGTCCGAGGCGCTGGCCGTCCTGGCGCTGCTGTCGGCGGGGCAAAGCCCCGATCACCCGAAGATCCGGGCCGCCCTGGACTACCTCGGCCGCGTCAAGCCCGAGACCGTCTACGCCCGCGCCGTCCGCGCGACGGTCTACGCCCGCCTGCCTGGCAAGAAGTATGCCAGGAACCTGGCGGAGGACGTGACCTGGCTGGTAAGGAACCAGCTCCGGACGGGGGGCTGGGGATACGGGCCGCGGCATCCGACGACGCTTACCCACAAGAACTGGGAGGACAACTCAAACGGCCAGTTGGCGCTTCTGGCGTTGAGCGACGCGGCCGCCGCGGGGGCGACCGTACCCAAGACCGTCTGGAAGCGCGCCCGGAAGCGCTGGATCGAGACGCAGAACCGCGACGGCGGGTGGGGGTATGAGCTGCCCGGGCTGTCGAGCGCCCCGCTTCGCGCCGCCAGCTACGGTTCGCTGACGGCTGCCGGTGTCGCGAGCCTGCTGAACGTCTATGACCAACTGTTTGACCGGCCCGCACCCGCGCCTGGGGAGCTCTTCGAGATGGCCGGGGAGGATGCCGTAGCGCATTGGGAGGCGGCTGCGCGCGGGCTGAAGTGGATGGAGCGGAACTACACGCTCGACCGCGTGCCGGGGTGGGTCTGGGGCGGCGGCGGAGAGGAGTACTTCCTGTACTACCTGCACTGCCTGGTCCGCGCCGCCGACGCCGCCGGGCTCCGCACGATCGGGGAAAACGACCTGTGGCGGCAGGTCAGCGCCCTGCTGGTCAGCCGGCAGCGCAAGGACGGGAGCTGGGGCCTCCCGGGACATCCGGCCGCCGGCCGGACCGACCAGCAGGACACGGCGATCCAGACGAGTTTCGCGATTCTGGTCCTCGCCCGGTGCCGCGCGCCGCTCGTGCTGAACAAGCTTGCCCCGGGCGGCCCGCAAGCGCACGCCCCTCGCGCCGCCCGGAGATTGGCCCGGTGGTGCGGTGAAGCTCTGCAGCGCCCGGCGGCGTGGCAGTGCGTCGAGCCCGACGACCCACAAAGTATCTTCCGCGAGGCGTCGATCCTGTACCTCGATGCCGCGGGGAAGCTGGAGATTACCGAGACGATGAGCGAGAGGATCCGCGATTTCGTGCGCGGAGGTGGAACGGTGCTGGTGCAATCCCAGCCGGGCAACCCGGCGTATGCTTCGCGGCTGGCCGAGTACTTCCACAAGCTCCTGCCGGAATACCGGCTCGCGCCGCTTGGCCCGCAGCATCCGGTGTTCTCCGCCCGGTTCAAGATCAAGCCCGTCCGGATCGTCGGGATCGGCGATCCTCTGCAGACCCGCGTCTTTTTGGCCGTGGACGACCTGAGCGGAAGCTGGTCCCGCGGATTCGACGAGGAGTCTCCGGAGGCGTTTCACTTTTTCGCCAATCTCCTGGCCTACGCCACGGACGACACGCCTCTGCGGGGGCGAAGGCGCCCGGAGGTGCGGGTGTCGAGGGCCTCGGCGGCGCATCACGTGGTACCCGTTGCGCGCGTGCGGCATTCGGGCGACTGGCAGGTTTGCCCGGCGGCGCTGCGGCGGCTCCACGCGACCTTGTCCAACGCCGTCAGCATCGGGGTTGTCGAACGCGAGGCCGTCACGCTTACCGCGCCGGTGGATGCAGGGATCCCGCTTCTGTGGATGACGGGACTGTCCGATTCCGCCCTGTCCCCGCAGCAGCGAAAGAGCCTGAGGGATTACCTCTCCGGCGGCGGGATGCTGCTGGCCGACAGCCCCGTCGGCCGGATCGAGTCCTTTGAAGCTTCGCGGAGGATGCTCGGGGAGATGTTCGGCCCCGACGCCGTCCAGGTTCTCCCGAAGGCGCATCCCCTTCTGACCGGGGCGCTGGCGGGAGGCGTCGGCGCGGATGTGACGGCCCCGTCCTGCACGCGCGCGGCAGGCGGCGCACCGCAAAGCCCGGTCCTGTACCACGTGGAGATCGGCGGGCGGACGGCGGTGGTGTTGAGCCGCTACGGGGTGACCTGCCCGCTCGAAGGGCTGCCGACTTACGGGTGCGTGGGTTTCCGCCCCGCCGATGCCCGCCGCCTGGCCGCCAACGTTGTCCTGTACGCCTTGGCTCAGAGAAAGCAGCGCCGGCCGGACACGCAGCCCAAAAAGCCCCGATCGGTGGACGCCGGCCCGTAAGGAGAAGACATGAACGATTCGCCCGTTGCCCTGGTGACCGGCGCATCCCGCGGGATCGGGGCCGCTATCGCCCTGGAGCTCGCCCGCGCCGGATGTGACGTGGCCGTCCTGGACGTGCTCGACTGCAAGGAGACGACGTCGGGCGTCGAGGCCGCCGGGCGCAAGGCCCTCGCCCTGATCGGCGACGTGAGCGCCGCCGCGGATCGCAAGGCCGCCCTGGCGGCGATCGAGGAGCGGTTCGGGCGCCTGGACGTCCTGGTCAACAACGCCGGCGTGGCCCCCAAGGTCCGCTGCGACATCCTCGAGGCCACCGAGGAAAGCTACGACCGCGTGATGAGCATCAACCTCAAGGGCCCGTACTTCCTCACGCAGGCCGCCGCCAACTGGATGATCCGGCAGCGCTCCGAGCGGCCCGACGGCTGGATGTGCATCGTGAACATCTCCTCGATGAGCGCTTACACCGCCAGCCCGTCCCGCGGGGAGTACTGCCTGTCCAAGGCCGGCGTGTCGATGGCCACCAAGCTGTGGGCGGCAAGGCTCGCAGAGCATGGGATCGGCGTCTACGAGGTCCGACCCGGGATCATCCGGACCGACATGACCGCGGCCGTGAAGGACAAGTACGACCAGCTCATCGCCGGGGGCCTGATCCCCATCCGCCGCTGGGGCCTGCCCGCCGACGTCGCCCGCGCCGTCGCCGCCTGCGCCCGAGGCGACCTGAAGTTCTCCACCGGAGAGGTCATCAACGTCGACGGCGGATTCCACCTGAGAACCCTTTGATTTTCGATTTGCGATTGCCGATTGGCAATCGACAATCGTCAATCGAAAATCGACAATCGCAGACGGGTAGCCACATGCAGAACACGAGATTGAACATTGAGGGCGTTTCGATCCCCGTGACGTCCGCCAACACGGTGATTGTCGGGTCCGGTGCGGCCGGCATGGCGGCCGCCGTTCACCTGCTGCGCTTCTGGCGGCAGCGAGGCGTCGCGGACCCGCAGGACAGGCTCTGCGTGGTCACCGGCGGGCTGCGCGGGGGCGCTTCGCGCAAGAGCGGGTCGGACAAGCAGACGTACTACAAGATGGGCACCTCCCCGCGCGTGCCGGACACGGCCGAGGACTTCGCAAGGACCCTCACCGCCTTCGGCTGCTGCCACGGCGATAGCGCGCTGGTCGAGGGGGTCTGCTCCCTGCGGGCCTTCTACCACCTCGTGGATGCGGGCGTGCCCTTTCCGCACGACCCGTTCGGCGCCTTCATCGGCTACAAGACCGACCACGACCCCT
>DASRZG010000402.1:0-2901 GCA_035686585.1 Phycisphaerae bacterium | reverse complement strand
ACGATGTCCTGAGCGTGGTCGGCCAGGCCGTCGGCGACCACTACGAACAGCCCGCCCAGGGCGGGCGCCGCCTGCACGTGGACTTCCGCTCCGCCGTGACCGACACCCAGTTGGCCCTGGTGCTCGTCCGCAAGGACCCCGCCCCGGGGCGGCTCCAAACGCCGATGCTCACCGCGATCGACCCCGACGGAAAGCCCCTGCCCAAGCAGACCGGCCGGCTGGCGGTCCAACTTGACGCCTCCCTCGACGCCCAGACCGCCGCCAGCGGGGGGCTCAAGCCCATCGCCCCCTCCCAGACCGGCGACTGGCTCGACAAGACGCAGGTCGGCTTCACCCGCTTCGCCTACCGCTACCAGGGGCCCGGTGCGACGCTGGCGCTGGACGTCCGCCGGCTGCCGGCCAACGTCCGCGTCGAGGTCCTCGGCGGGCTGACCGTCCAGCCGACCGCGGCCTGGTACACCTACCGCCTGCGCTACCACATCGAAGGCTCGCCCATCGACACGGTCCGCTTCACGCTGCCGGCGTCCTACGCCCCCCACGTGGCCGTGGCCTCGCCCGCCCTCCGCGGCGTCACCACCTCCGACGCCGGCGGCGGGCAGACGCGCTGGACCGTCGCCCTGATCAGCCAGGTCACCGGCGTCCTGGACGTCACCGTCAACTTCGGCCTGCCCATCGAGGCGACCACCGCCGCCCTGGAGATCCCCCGCATCCGCCCCGAGGCCGGCGCGGGGTACCGCGGCATCGTCGCCGTCCAGAACTTCTCCCCCCACGAGCTCACCGTCGGGAAGATCGACAAGCTTAGCCCCATGACCGTCAGCGAGCAGGCCCTGCTGCTGGACAGCCCGGTCCGCCAGAGGCTCCAGTACATCTACCAGTCCTTCACCGACGACTGGGAGATGTCCCTGAAGCTCACCCCCGCTCGCCAGGCGCAGCGGATCCAGGCCGTCGTCGACCTGATGGAGGTGACCACCTTCATCGACCGCTCCGGCCAGTGCCGAACCAGCGTCCGGCTGGACCTGCAGAACCGCAGCGAGCAGTTCCTGACGGTGAACGTGCCCGAGGGCCTGAAGCTCTGGAGCGCCCGCGTCGCCGGCCAGCCCGTCAAGCCCGTCACCGCCGACGGAAAGCTGCTGATCCCGCTGGTCAAGACCTCCCCCGGCGGGCTGCCGTATGAGGTCCTCATGTACTTCGCCGGCCGGCCCCTCCCGAAGCTGGACACCCTCACCCGTCTCCAGCCGCCGGCCGTCGCCGTCCAGGGCGTCCCCGTGATGCGGACCACCTGGTCTCTCCGCCTGCCGCCGGGATACCAGTACCGCTGGCGGGGGGGCAACATGTCCTCCGTGACGGGGGCGGCCGAGATGATGGTCATCAAGACCGAGGCCAAGGTCGCCCAGGTCCAACGGCTCCTGAAGTTCGCCGGCGAGACGCGCTCGTACTACGGGCGAAAAGAGGCCCTGACCAACGTCATGTCCCTCAACAAGAAGCTCGCCGAGGAGGGCGAGTACAACAGGGAGTACGTCGCCGCCAACCAGCAGGTGATCGCCGGCAGTTTCCGCCGGCTCAGCGAGCGGATTGCCCAACAATACGAACAGAGCGAGCAGTTCAGCGAGCAGATCAAGGCCCTGGACCAGGGCGATCGTGACGAGCAGAGCGGCAACATCAACGACTTCCTGAACAGCCGGGCGCCAAATACCGGGCTCTTCGAGGCCGACCGGAACGCCGCGCTGGCCCAGGTGCCCGACTTCGTCAAGACGGCCGCCAGGAAGCAGGTGGAGGTCATCTCCGGGGAGCTGAGCGCGGCCACCGCCACGATCGCTGCGGAAGACGAATGGGCCGGGCGGAAGAAGGCGGAGGCGGGCAAGGACATTGCCGGCCTCCTCGGAGACACCGACCGGGATGGGAAGGAGAGGGAGGTGCTGGGGAAGCTCGACAAGCTTCGTAACGAGCAGAAGGCCGTGCAGGAGAAGCAGCTTCAGCAGGAGCTGGCCGAGACCCGCGACAACCGCCTCCAGCGGTATTACGCCCGACAGCAGGGACAAGGGGCCCAGGGCCAGACGTTTACAGGCAACCAGCCCGCCGGGCCTTTCGTCACGCGGCCTGCCACGCAGCCCGCCCAATCGTTCGGCGAGGGCCGCACCACCGGCGGTCGCGGGCGCGGCCTGACCGATTGGCCGGGACAGTCCGGGTGGGGTACCTTCGGCGGGCCCACGATGGATCCTGCAGGCCGGCCTCGCGGCGGCGTGACCGTGCGGGACGGCTCTGTGGTGGCGAAAGGAACCGACGGCCTCTTTGGCGACCTGCCCCCGGCGGAGGGGACCTGGGATGACGCGGGCGTCGGCGGCCAGGCCGGCCCGGGCGGGGGATATGTGGCCGCCGGGACCTTCTCCCTGCCGGTGTCGCTGCCCGAAGGGGGCGTCCGGCTGGACTTCGACCGCCCCTTCGGCGACGCGACCCTGAGCGTCTGGGCCGTCCGTGCCGACCTCGTCCACCGCCTGTACGCCACCACCGGCATCCTGATGGCGGTCGTGGTCCTGGCCGTCGTGGTCAAGCTCCTACGCCGCTTCAACCAGGGCCGCCTCCTGCCCCCCAAGGCCGTGATCGTCGGCTACATCATCGCCATCGGCGTCCTCGTCCTGGCCGCCGGCGGCCTGGGCCTGTGCGTTGGAATCGGCCTGGCCCTGATCATCGAACTGATCCGCAGACCCCTCGCCGCCGCCATGGCGGCCGGGAAGCAATAAGACCGTAGCCAACCCGGGTGATGGATTGGGTGGCACCCCCAAGCGTAGCGATCCGCCTGGCAAGATTGGGTGGCACCCCCAAGCGCAGCGATCCGCCTGGCAAGATTGGGTGGCACCCCCAAGCGCAGCGATCCGCCTGGCAAGATTGGGTGGCACCCCCAAG
>DASRZG010000401.1:0-22894 GCA_035686585.1 Phycisphaerae bacterium | reverse complement strand
CCTGTCGGCCCTGGCGGACCACTACGGCCAGCGTGACGAGGCGGCGGCGGTGCCCGAGCCCGCCACGGCGGCGCTGCTGGTGGTGTCCCTGGCCGCTTGGGCGGCCCGGCGACGCCTACAGTAGAGAAAGGGCTTTTCCGGTGCGCGGGAGCCCGGGGCCCCCAAACCTGCCCCGGGCTCCCGAAGGATGCTTAATGTGGGTGCCATGGTCACGCGTTGTCCGCGTGACCATGCCGGACGCCACCGCGGGGCGTTGGCATGGTCAGGCAGAAGACGCCTGACCATGGCACCCACGGGACGCCCGCGGAATGTGGGTGCCATGGTCACGCGTCGTGCGTGTGACCATGGCACCCGGCACCCGAGTTTGAAATGGTCGCAGCGACGAGACAACGCGACGGCTTCACGCTGGTGGAGCTCCTTGTGGTCGTCGGGATCATCGCCTTGCTGGTGATGATCCTGATGCCCACGCTGAGCCGCGCGCTGCAGGTGACCCGGTCGGCGATCTGCAAGACGCAGATCGGCGGGCTGGTCAAGGCCAACCAGCTCTACGCCGCGGACAACGACGAGCACTACGTCCCCGCCGCCAGCGACATCTTCTGGGGCGCCTCGGGCAACCGCCACCGCTGGCACGGCGTCCGTTCCAGCACGACCTGGCGCTTCGAGGCGGACAAGGGGCCGTTGATGCCGTACCTGGGCCGGCAGGAGCGGATCAAGCAGTGCCCGTCCTTCCGCGACTTCCGCGACGCCGGCGGGGCGGTGGCGTACGAGGCCGGCTCGGGCGGGTACGGCTACTCCGACCTGTACGTGGGCTCGGAGCTGTGGAAGGAGGGCTTCTACCACAACAGCCCCGGTCAGCTCCGCGGGGCGCGGAGCTCGGACGTGGCCCGGCCGGCGGACACGGTCATGTTCACCGACGCCGCCATGCCGCAGGGCTTCGGGCCCAGCCCGTGGTACGTGGAGGAGTCCTTCTGCTACTGCCCGTACAACCTCGACGCCGGGGGCAAGGTCAACCCCTCCTCGCCGCGCCAGCCGTCGATCCACTTCCGCCACCTCCGCGCCGCCAACGCCGGCTGGTGCGACGGGCACGTCACCGGCCGAAGCGACTTCCGGTCCATCCCCGCCAACGTCTACGGCGCCAACCCCCAGCAGATGATGGTCGGCTGGTTTGGGCCGGAGGACAATTCGCTGTTCGATTTGGAGTAGGGACGCAGGGGAGAGGAAGAAGAAGAAGAAGCAATGGCAGGGATGCAGGGGATGCAGGGGATAGAGGCTGAGTAGAAGCAGAAGAAGTAGCGGAAGAAGAGGCGATGCAGAGGGAAGAGGCTGAGTAGAAGCAGAAGAAGTAGCGGAAGAAGAGGCGATGCAGGGGGAAGAGGTGGGCTTCTCAGTCCCCTGCATCTCCTCCGGAGTCCGATGCATCGGTGCAGCGCAGGCGCAGTCGGCGGTAGTAGAGCTTCGGGCAGCCGAAGTTCAGCAGCAGGCCGACAGGCAGGCCGCTGGCCTTGAGGTAGTTCAGGACCTGGGCGGCGTGGATGGGCGGGTTCAGCTCCGTGGCCTTGATTTCGACAACGACTGCACCCTCCACGAGGATGTCGGCGAAGAAGTCCCCCACGAGCTCATCGAGGAAATGGACACGCAATGGGACCTGCTGCCGGACGGCGAGGCCTTCGGGCTGCATCGCAACCACCATCGCGTTCTCGTAGACCTTTTCCAGGAATCCGCACCCCAGCGTGTTCTGGACGAGAAACGCGCATTTCAGAATCCGTCCCGTCACTTCCTCATGAGGCCCGATTCCCATGGCGATCTCCCTATCTCTCCGACCACACCCCCTGGCACGTGCCATGAGATGGCAGGGATGCAGGGGTCAAGCAGATTGCAGAAGTGGGGCTTGCACTATCTTCCTCATGCCCCGCATCCCTGCTATAGCTTCTTCTTCCCCTGCATCGCCGCTTGTTTTGCTGTTTCTGCTTCTTCTACTCCGTCCGTATCCCCTGCATCGCCTGCATCCCTGCTATAGCTTCTTCTTCTTCTTCTCCCTCTTCGCCTATCCCCCTCCACTCCCTTCATCCCCTGCATCCGCCAGCGGCGGGGGGAAGGCCAGGTCGAAGTTGATTCCCTCCTGGGTGCACTGGCTGCGGAGGTATTCCTGGATGTCGCCGTAGACGGCCGTGGTCATCGGCACGACGGCGCCCTGCATATCCCCCGTCAGGATGTTGCCCATCGCCCTGTACAGCCGGGACTTGTCCAGCAGGGACAGCTCGGCGTCCGCGGAGTCGGGGTGGAGGAACAGGGTCCTGACCAGGCTCTGTTCGGCCAGGAAGAAGGGGGCGGGCCGGAGCCGTTGGGCGTGGGAGACGTCGCGCTCGTAGACGGCGTGGGACCGGAGGGCGAAGGCGCGGAACAGGCTGAAACCCTTCGCGTCGCCCCGCGCCAGCGACAGGTACGCCGCTCGAAGCGCCCCCATCCAGAACGTCCGGGCGAGGTCGGCCGGGGGCAGGCCCAGATCCGCGATCTTGGCCCGGACAAACTCGTCCAGCGAGGGGTCGCCCTCGTAAATCTTCCTGGCGGGCTTCAGGAGGGTCTTGATCTCCTCGAAGTACTTGCGGGCGAGGGATTCCCTCCGCCCGAAGTAGAGCTGGAGGACGACGTCCTCCAGGTAGGTCACGTGCCCGTTGGCCAGGGCGTTCTTGTCCGGGTCGGCCAGGCCGTCTTTGCTGTCGCCGACCTGGGCCTTGCCGCCGAGGATGTACTCATTGTTGGTCGGCTCGATGAAGCGCCAGTCGGGGGTCCAGGTCAGTTGGACGGTCGGCACGCCGGGCTGGTCGGGGCGAGGGCGGTACCGGCGGGCGAGCAGTTGGCCCGTGCGGGTCAGCGACTTCAGGGCGCCCAGGATGATCCGTTCGGTGTTGAGCCGCTCGATCTCGGCCAGGTCGAGGTGGCGGATCTCGGGGTCATCGGGTGCGAGCTTCTTGAACTTTTCGAGTCGGGCCTCGGCCTCGCCGGGGTGGATGTCCTCCAGCGCCAGCCCCCGCGCCCGGTGCAGGCCGTAGGTGGCCCAGTACATCGCGTGGGAGTCCACGTGCCGCCAGTCGAACGGGCCGTATTTCTCCATCAGGGCCAGCATCCACTTGGCGTCCAGGCGGTAGGTCTGTTCGAGCACGCGGCGACGGGAGAACGCCAGCAGCCTGTTGCGCGCCGCCGCGGCGCCGGCGGATCGCATCAGGGCGACGAGCCGCTCGTCCCGCCCGTCGCCTTCCCTGGGCCCGCGCGGCGAGCTGTCCAGCTCGCCGACGCGCGGGTCGTCCGACAGGCGGTTGTAGCAGCGGAGGAACGACGCGCCCGGCGTCACCTGCAGCGCCGCCAGTTGCCGGACGAGTTCGGCCGTGGCGGGGTCGGCCAACAGCGCCTCCGGCGAGGGCGCCGCCTCGGCGACGGCGCGGAAGGCCTCGACCGCCCGGTCGGTCTCTCCCGGCGGGGGCGTGCCGACGACCCAGTCCATCTCCTCCGCCCAGCGCTGCTTGTAGACGTTGTGCATCTCGTCGGTGTACTGCCCGCACTTGGCGAGATAGATCCACGCCAGCTCGCGGTAGAGGATAAGCTCCTCGGGGTTGTAGACGATGCCCTTGTCGCGGAGCAGCTCCATGCCGTTGGAGACCCACATCCATCGCTCGGCCGGGGTGTGGGTGGCGACGGAGATGTTCCAGGCCATGTCCCAGGCCAGGAAGCTCCACACGCCGGCCTGGTGGGGGAGCATCTCGCAGATCAGCTCCCGCAGGCCCTTGGCGTCGAAGAACTTGCCGTCCTCCTTGAGGCTCTGGGAGCGGATCCACAGGTAGTTGATCATCGGGGCCCTCAGCCCGCCGGGGACGCGCTGGATGAGGGCGATCTTGGGGTCCTTGGTGGGGTCGGCCCCCCGGCCGAGGATGTCCATCCCCTCGTCCCGGCGGCACTGCTCGATCGGGTCCTGCAGCAGCGCGGCACCGACCAGGGCCGCCGCGGCGACCGCCAGAAACGCCAGTTGGTACAGCCGGTCCGGATTCATGGGCGACCCCTATACCTGCACCCGCGCCAACTCGCGGTGCCGGAAGATCAGCGCGGCCAGCGTCAGGACGATCGCGGCGCGCAGGGCGGTCCAGGCGGCGGTCCGGCCGTCGCCGCCGTCGGAATCGGGGGCGTGCCAGCGGATCTTCAGCCCGTCGCGGAGGTTCCCGCCGGGGGAATGGACGATCGGCAGGTTCGGCAGCACGAAGAAGATTCCGCGGGTGATGCCGTAGCTGACGTAGCTCAAGGCGTCGCGCTGGGACAAGTGGCCGAGCTTGGTGGCCTCGAGCGTGAAATCGCCCATCAGCCCGGCCAGGAATATCGCCAGGCACACCATGCAGGCGACGGGGAAGGAGATGAAGGTACCGCAGAACACCCCGACCGCGGCCAGGAACATCAGGCGGACCAGGATGATCGCGCCGGCGCGGACGACGTTGCCGGCGAAGCCGCCCACCGCGTACCGCAGGCGGATCTCCCCGGGCTTGAGGATGACGTCGGCGGCGTTCGCCTCGTCGTTGCGGTAGGCCAGCAGCAGCCGGTGGTCATCGGTGACCATCTCCGGCGAGAGGTCGATGGTGCTGGCGGTGTCGGGTGCGTCGCTGCGCGCCCGGAGACCGCGGCGTTCCCTGCCGTCGGCTTCGGGCCGGCGGACGATCCAGGCACCCTTAATGCCGACTTCTCCGGGCAGGCTCTGGCCCTTCTTGGCCTGGAGCCGGTATCGAAGCTGCATGGGCCGGTCCGATGGCGGATGGAGATCGCTGAACTGGACGGGCATGAGCTGGCCGGGCCCGACCACGTCGGCGCCCTGCCGGACCATGTCGGCATACTCCTTGCGTATGTCCGCCAGCGCGCGGCGGCGGATCTCCGGGTCGGCGGCGAGGCGATCGATCTGCTCGGCCGTGGGTTCCGGGTCGCCCCGGGCCTGGGCCTTCTGGGCGAGGGAGATCTGCAGATACTGCCGGATCATCTTCTCCTTGCCCTCCCGCTCGAACAGCTCGTTGAGCTCCTGGTCCGCGATCTGCTCGGCGGGGATCGGGTCCGGGGCGATCTCGATCCGGGCGGCGAAGATGTCGTTGTCCACCATGTAGCGGTCGGCGTCGCCTTCCCACGGCGTCAGTTGTCGGGAGGCCTTCTCCCGCTCCACCTTGGTGGGCCTCTGGCGGAGGGTGTGCGCCAGGCCGTGGATGGCGCCCATCGACGCCGCCAGCATGGACGCGGTCACCAGGACCACGCCGAACCACCTTCCCGTGACGTACACGAGCGACCGGACGGGCTTGGTGACGGTCGTGAAGACGGTCTTGGACCGGATGTCGCCGGTGGTCACGAACGCCGCCAGCAGGACGGTCAGCAGCCCGATCAGCAGCTGCGTGAGCGTGACGGAGTAGTCCAGGAAGGACTGAATCTGCCCGGTGAGCGTGCCGTCGCCCTGGACGCCGACCGCCAGGGCCACGATCGCCACCGCCAGCGCCAGCGCAAAGACCACCACGAACCTGCTCCGCAGGCTCTCCAACGCGGTCAGCCTGGCGATGGCCCAGAACCTACGCATCGTCGGTCTTCTCCCGCTCGGGCCGCTGGATCAGCGAATCGATCACGCCGCGGTTGACGTCCCGGCCGGGGGCCTCGTCCCCCTCGGCCGGCGCTTCGGGGGCCGCTGGGGCCTCGTCGGTCTTGTCGGCGGCGGCGAGGAGGTCGTCGATGACCTCGCCGGCGGCCCGCGCGGCCGGGGGCGGGGGGGGCGCCTCGGCCGGTGCGGCGACCGGTTGGGCCGCCGCACCGGCGGCGACCAGGTCGTCGATCAGCTCTTGCCCGGCCGCCGGTTCGTCGGCGCGGAGGAACTCGGCCAGTTGCCCCGTGGCGACGGCGCCGGCGGGGCGGTCGGGGCGGGTCTGCGCCTCGCGGACGATCCGCAGGAAGAGGGATTCCAGCCGGTCCTTGGGCGTCTCGATGGCCAGGACCTTGTGCGCGCGCTCGGTGAGCAGGTCGCGGATGCGCCGGGCGGTTTCCTCGTCCAGCTCGTCGGTGGTGATGGTGGTCATGCCCCGCCGGCTGAGCAGCTCGCCCAAGGCGCCCTGGGAGCGGAGCTGCCCGGCGTAGAGGATGCCCACGCGGTCGCAGACATCCTCCATGTCCGCCAGCAGGTGGCTGGAGAGGATGATGGTCTTGCCCCGCCGGCTCAGCTCGGCGATCAGGTCCTTGAACTGCCGCGCCGCCAGCGGGTCCATGCCGCTGGTGGGCTCGTCGAGGATCAGCAGCTCCGGGTCGTTGATCAGGGCCTGGGCCATGCCGATCCGCCGCTGCATGCCCTTGGAGTACTCGCCCACCCGCCGGTAGGCGGCCCCGGACAGGCCCACCATCTCCAGCAGCATGCCGATCCGCCGCCGGCGCTCGTACCGCCCCTGGTGGAACAGCCTGCCGTAGTAGTCCAGCGTCTCGTGGGCGTTCAGGAACGGGTACAGGTAGGACTCTTCCGGCAGGAAGCCAATCCGCGACTTGGTGGCGACGTCGCCGGGCTGGCGCCCGAACACGCGGACCAGCCCGCGGGTGGGGAACATCAGCCCCAGGACGATCTTCAGCGTCGTGGACTTGCCCGACCCGTTGGGCCCCAGCAGCCCGTACACCTCGCCGGAGGCGATCTCCAGGTCCAGCTCGCGGACGGCGGTGACCTTCTCGCGGAACCAGAAATCGCGGAAGGTCTTGGTCAGCCCGACCGTCCGGACCACACTGTTTTCGTCTGCCGCCATCTCTTGCCTCGCGGTCTGTCGGTGGGGCCTATCGGGCGCCGGCCTGCTCCCTGGCCTGCTCGGCCTGGCTGTCCTTGAGCTTCTCCCTGTCGATCCTGGCCCGGATCTCCGGGTCCTCGCTGAGATGCAGGACGAATCGCTCCGCCCGGGGGACGAAGAACTTCTCCAGCTTCTTGTTGGTGAGGACCTCGGTCTTGGCGTCGGCCCACAGCCGTTGGACCGTCAGGTCGGGCGTCGCCTGGAAGCTGGGCAGCAGCTCCTGGAACTGCTCGGCGCGGGCCTGGGCCAGGTTGCGGATCCGGGTGGAGTAGTTGCGGGCCTCGTTGATCTTCCTGCCCGCGTCCCCGCCGGTCAAGTTGGACATCAGGACGCGGTCGATCTGCTCCAGGACCCGCGCGGCCAGCTCGTCCCGGTCGTCCTCCCGGGCCTGGGCGTAGAGGTTCAGCAGACCGAACCGGCTGATCTCCTGCGCGACCGCGGCCGCCTCCAGCGCCTCCCCGTCCCGCTGGGTGCGGTCGTAGGCGTCGAACAGCTCCGCCTGGCTCTTGCGGACGTCGTCGGTGGCGGCTGCGGGGCCCTTGCCGGCGTCCAGCACGTTCAGGTCGCCCGCGAGGATTCGCCAGCTCTCCCCGGCGGCGGCGCTGAGCTTCTTGATGGCCTCCTTCTCGGCCTCGGTCCGCTGCCGTTCCTCATCCTGCTTGGCCACCGTGACATCCTTGACCGCCTCCTGGACGCCCAGCGGCACGGTCAGCCCGCGGATCTCCAGTCCGTTGAGGAAGATGCCCGAGGCGAGCCGGTCGAGCTGGGCCTGGGCCGCCTCCTGAACGTTCCTGGCGAACTGGTCCTGGGCGTTGAAGATGTGCTCCACCGTCAGCTCGGCGGCGACGCGGATGGCGGCGGTGGCCACGGCCGAGCGGACAAACGCCTCGGCGCCGCCGGGGGCGTCGGCGACGTGGGTGACGTAGTCGATCACCGCCCTGGGCGACGGGACGCCTTCGAGGGTGGCCTTGCTTCCTTCCGCCTGGGCGCCCCGGGCGACGCCGGCGCGGTACTTGCAACTGAACATGGCGTGGATCAGGCCCCGGTCGCCGGTGAGCAGCGCCCCATCCTGCGCCGGGTCCAGCCCCTGGCCTCGAGGGCGCAGGTCCTCGATCCGCAGGTTGGCCTCCTCGGGCGGGATGAACATCCAGAAGTCCCGCATCTCCAGCGTCTTGACCGTGGTGGAGACGCGGACGACCTCCCCGAAGGGCTGGGGCCAGTTCCACAGCAGCCCGTCTCCGTGGACCCGCGCGTCGCCCTCGCCGGTGATCTCGCCGAGGAACAGCCGCACCGCCCGCTCGGAGGAGTCCACGCAGGACATCCCCGTCAGCGTCAGCCAGGCGATCAGCATCACCACCATGGCCACGCCCAACAGGCGGAAGCTGACGTGCAGGGCGTCAGCGAGCGAACGATGGGCCGCGCTCATCTCGTGCGACCGGCCGCGAGGGTCTTCCTGCGGGGAGTGATTATGCAGGCAGTGGCAGTCCATGGCTTACCTCCCGTTGCCGCCGTCGCTTGGGGACCCCGCCACCGCCCCGGCCTTGGCGCGGACCGAATCGCCGGTGGGGGGCTGCTGGAAGTAGCCGAACGACCGGTCCAGCTCGCTGGAGCCGACGAAGACGGTGTTGTCCTTCAGCGTCTCCTTCAGGAACTCCAGCTCCCGCAGGAAGATGGCGAACCGCTCGTTGTCCTTGTAGACCTTGTAGTGGGCGGCCGCGTCGCGCTCGCCCTGGTTGCGGATGCTCTGGCTGCGGCTGTCGGCGAAGGAGGCGATGATCTCGGCGGAGGCGTCGGCGCGGCTCTTGATCAGGTCGGCGTAGGCCTTGCCGCGCGAGCGATACTCCTCGGCGAAGCGCTGCCGCTCCTGCTTCATGTTGTCGATGACCTTGCCCGAGACGGTCTTGGTCAGGCCGAAGGAGCGGATTCCGACGGCGACGATCTGGACCCCGTAGTCGTTCCGGGCGACGGGCTGGATGCGGGCCAGGATCTCCTGCTCCATCTTCTCGATCCCGCCGACGGTGCGCCCGGAGGCGGGGTCGGCGGCGACGTGGAGGAACTCGCTGAGCGGGCGGGTGCCCACGACGTTGAGGTTCTCCGAGCGGAGCAGGTCGCGGAGGCGGTCCTCCGCCGCCCGTACGGTCTTGATGCTGGTGTGGAACCTGTCCGCCTTGTCGATCCGCCACGCGCAGAACACGTTCACATAGACCTGCTGCTGGTCGCTGGTCTGCGCCTGGGTCTCGGGGTCTTCCAGGACGAAGGTGCTGGCGCTGTAGCGGACGATCTTCTGCACGGGCCAGGGCCACTTGGCGTGCAGGCCCGCGCCGCCCTCTTCACGGCCGTAGATGGGCGTGGCGGCGCCGCCGAAGGTCTTGACGATCACGATCTCATTGAAGTCGACCGTGAAGACGCACCAGTAGACCAGCAGGCCCACTACCAGGATGACGATGATCGGAATGGCCAGTTTCATATCGGTTTCCTCGTATCAGAGCCTACCGCTCAGGGGCGGGGTTGGTTCTTTCCGGGCATGAGTCCGCCATAGGCGGCCTGCGGCTGCTCCAGGTTCAGGCGGATCTCCACCCGGTCCCGGTCGATTCCCAGCACGTATTTGCGGGGTTTACTGAGGGCCTCTTTCAGAACGTCCAGTTGCCTCTCCCGCTCGTAGACCGCCGGGGAGGCCTCCCACGCCGCCAGCCGGGCGGGGAACGACGACGCCCGCGCCCGCTCGGTGAAGGCCTTGCGCCACCGTTCGGCGCGGGCCTGGGCGATCTGGATCGCGGCCGCCCCGCCGATCCCGGCGAACCGGCCCTCCACCGCCTGACGCGACGCGTCCAGTCGGGCCGTCAGGTCGAACTTCTCGGCGTCCTGGCGGGCCGCCTGGAGGTCCTCCAGGTGCTTCTTACATCCGGTGAGCAACTGGGCCGGGACGCTGACGGCCTCGGCCACCGATCGCCCCAGCGTCCGCTCCAGGGCGATCTCCTCTTCCAGCTTGCGGATCTCGTTGACCGTGACGCCGATCGCGCCGTCCAGGGCCTCGGCCCGGGCGGCCGGCGGGCGGTTGGCCACGTCCTCCCAGTCGTGCATGAAGGAGATCAACTGGGCCAGCTTCAGCGCGTCGTCCTGGTTGCCGGCGGCGGCCGTGAGCACCTTCCGCGCGTGGGCCTGGGCCTGATAGCGGAGCTGCTCCTGCTCCCGCTCGGCCGCGATCACCTCCTCGAACGCCCCGGCCGCCTCCGAAGGCGGATGGCAGGAGACGATCTGCACGTCGTCGATCGTCACGCCCAGGTCCAGCTCGGTCGCGACGGTCCGGATCCGCTCCAGCAGGTCGTCCTGGGCCTTGCCCCGTCCGAAGCTGATGATCGCCTCGCGGCGCACGCTGGAGGCGCCGGCGGGGAGCTTCTGGTCCAACGTCGCCAGGGCGGCGTAGCGGACCATCTCGCGGTGGGCGGCGGCCTTGAGGACCTCCTCGGGGTCGGCGAAGTCGTAGCCGAACCGGTAGGGGTCGGCGATGCGGTAATGGACGGCGACGACCAGCTTGATGATATCGACGGCCGGTGCTTCGGCGGCGCCGCGGGCGTCGGCGGTGCGGGGCCGGGAGACGTAGCAGCTCAGCTCCTCGCGCTGCCCATGCTCCTCGATCCACAGCAGCACGCGGCGGTTGCGGGCGGCCTCGTCCTCCCGGACGGCGCCCTCGCCGAGCCGGACCTCGCGGACGCGGGAGGTGTCAAACCGCCGGACCTTGTCCACCGGCCAGGGCCAGACGAAGTAGGGCCGGGACCGGGGCTGGAGGACACGCCGCTGTGGGTCGGGCCTGCCCCAGCGGAGGACGACGGCAACCTGGCCCTCCTCGATGACGACCACCGCCGTCAGCAGCCAGATGACCAGGGCGCCCGCGATGGCCAGGGGGATCAGGGCCCGCTGGAGCAGCTTGTAGAACCAGGTGCTGGAGACCTCGAATCCGAACTGGTAGTTGATGGCCTCGGCGATGGAATGGCTGATCCGCTCGGGGCTGGCGGCGAGGTTGAGCAGGCGGCTGTCGTAGCTGAAGCGGCGCGGGGCGCCCGGGACGCGGGGGCGGTACAGGTCCAGCACGAAGTTGAGCACCAGCTCCACGCCCACGACGATCAGGATGGCGGCGAAGACGTACCCCGCCACCTCCCCGGCCTTGCCCAGGGCGCCGGGGATGCCGGCCTCGGCGGTGTCGGCGTATTCCAGCCCCAGCACCACCGCCACGGCGAACAGGGCCAGGGCGTTGACGAACAGGTAGCTGCCCGGCGCCCGCAGCCAGGCCCACCCTTCCGTCCGCGCCATGCCCATGGCGTAGCGGCTGAACAGAAAGGCCGCGAACGCCCCGCCGGCGGCGAAGAAGATCGCGGTATAGGCCTTGACGGGCAGGACCTCCGCGGCGCCGACGGCGTAGATCATCCAGGCGCCGATCCCGACGTGGAAGCCGGCCAGGATCAGCGTGAACACCGGCACGAAGGACCTCTGGAGGCGTTCCAGGCGGCGTTCGGCCGGGAGGGGCTGGCCGTCCTCGACGAACAGGCGGTTGTCGGCGCCGCCGCGTGCGGTGAGCTCGCGGAGCTCCTCGGCCTCGCGGCGCTGGAGGTACCGGCAGTAGAACAGCAGCGCCGTCACCAGCCAGACCGCCACGGGGGCCAGGGCCAGCCAGATCAGGGGCATGGCCTCGATCGAGGCGGTCGTCAGCCTCAGGCCGATCGCCAGGGCCACCAGGACGATCTGCAGGGCCAGCCCGCCCGCCGCCACGCCCAGTCCACGTTTACTTGCCTGCATGGGCCTCTCCTGCGCGTCCGCCGGGGGCGGGTGCCCGCGACGGCGCGTCCGTAAAACGCCTCATCGCGCCGCTGCCGGCTTGGCCGACGGCGGCGGAGCCGCTAAAATCCCCCATCGCCGCCCAAACCCCGACGGGCGGACGGCGTAGAAGCTGTGACCATGACGCCCGGCGGCGCCGATACGGATCGGCCGGCCGCCGGCAACCATCGGAAGGACGGCCCGGGCCATGATCCGCCTGCTTGCTATCGCGCGAAACGCCTTCACCGAGACCATCCGCCAGCCCGTGTACCTGGTGATCATCCTGCTGACCTTCGTGGTGCTGGTGCTGGACATCCCGCTGTCCGTCTGGACCATGGGGGCCGGGCGGGCCGACTACCTCAGGACCGACCAGCAGATGCTGGTCAACATGGGTCTGTCTACGCTGCTGCTGGCGGGGCTGTTCATCTCGGCCTTCAGCGCCGCGGGGGTGGTCAACCGGGAAATCGAGAACCGCACCGTGCTGACGGTCATCTCCAAGCCCGTTCACCGCGCGACGCTGGTGGCGGGAAAATTCCTTGGGGTGGCGGCCTCGCTGGCGGTGGCCTACTACGTCTGCAGCCTGGCGTTCCTGCTGACGGTCCGCCACGGGGTGGTCTCCACCGCCTCGACGCCGATCGACGTGCCGGTGATCGTGCTGGGCGCCGTGGCGCTGTTGGGGGCGGTGATCGGGGCGGGGCTGCTGAACTACTTTTTCGGATGGAACTTCGCCGCCTCCGCGGTGGCGTGCTCGTGCCTGCTGCTGTCCGCGGCCGTCGGGGCGATCACGGTGATCGGCAAGGAGTGGCAGCTCCAGCCGTTCGGCCTCGGCCTGTCGCTGGACCTGGTGGTGGCCCTGCTGATCGGGCTGCTGTGCGTGCTGGTGTTCGCGGCCGTCGCCATCGCCGCCTCGACCCGCCTGGGATGGTTCATGACGCTGACGGTGTGCCTGGGCCTGTTCGTGGTCGGCTCGGCGAGCCGGCCCCTGCTGCTGGGCTGGGCGGAGGGAAACCTCGCCGCCAGGGGGCTCTACCGCGTCTGGCCGAACTTCTGGTACTTCTTCGCGATCGACTCGCTGATGAAGGAGAAGGCGATCCCGCTGTCGTACGTGGGCCTGACGGCCGCGTATGCGGGCTGCCAGATCGTCGCCTTCCTCGGGATCGGCATGGCGCTGTTCCAGCGGCGCGAGCTGGAGGCGGCCTCCGGCGGTGGGCCGCTGGGCGTGTCGATCCTGGCCGGTCTGGGCCGGATCGGCGCCGTCGTCGGCGCGTTCGCCGGGGCGGTGGTCGTGGCCAACTTCCGCGGCCCGCTGGAGATCGCCGCCGGGGGCGGCCTGATCGCGGCGGGCGTGCTGGGCTGGTTCTACTGGGGCTGGTTCGGACGCGGGCTCAAGTGGGCCTGGTACACCACGGCCGCGCTGATCGTGCTGGCGGCAGCCGGGTGCGTCAGCCGGCTGGTCCAGGTGGTCGGCGAGGGCGGCCCGCGACCGTGGTTCCGGGCGATTCCCTGGTGCGTGGGGATCGGCCTGTGCCTGGTCCTGCTCGGCGTGCTGTTTCTTCCCGTAACGCGTCATCATTTCGGTTTCGGGGGCGGCAAACGCCGCCCGGGCATGCTCGCCGTCTCGAACTGACCTGTCCGCCGCGGGGGTCATCGTATCGGCCGGTCGCCTCACGAAGCCCGCACGGGCTCGGTCGCCACGCGGTGCGCCGGGGCGGCCTGGGCGGGCTTGTGCAGCTCCTCGCCGAACCGCACCAGCCGGGCACTGTTGAAGATCACGATGCAGGCCGCCACGAAGTGCAGCACGGCCCCGACGATGGGCCTAAGCCAGCCCAACGCGCTGAAAATCAGCGCGATCACGATGAAGGTGATTCCGAAAGCGAGGTTCTGGTGCACCACGCTGATCGTCCGCCGCGACAGGCGGATCAGGAACGGCAGGCGCTCCAGGTTGTTGTTCATCAGGGCGACGGTGGCGGAGTTGATGGCGACGTCGGACCCTGCCGCCCCCATCGCCACCGACAGGTCTCCGGCCGCCAGGGCCGGGGCGTCGTTGACGCCGTCGCCGACCACAGCCACCAGGTGCCCCTGGTCCTTCAGCGCGCTGACCAGCTCCAGCTTGTCGGCGGGCAGGATCTCCGCCTGGACCTCCGAGCAGCCCATCTCCCGCGCCACGCGCCGCGCCACCGACCACCGGTCGCCGGTGACCATCACCAGGTCGCGGATGCCCAGCTCGCGGAGCTCGTCCAGCGCCTTGCGGGCCTCGGGGCGGGTCCGGTCCTCCAGGCCCACCCAGCCCAGCACCGCGCCGTCCCGGCTGACGTAGAGGGTCGACAGGCCCTCCGGCTCACTCATCGCCTCGCCCGCCATGGGGGACAGGTCCACGCCCATCTCCTCCAGCCAGGCGCGCCGCCCGACGAGGATGTTGTGTCCGGCCACCTGGCCGCGGACGCCCCGCCCGGCGGTTTCGGCGAAACCATCGGGCTGGGCCGGGGTGATCCGGGCCTGCCGGGCGACGGTCATCACCGCCTGGGCGACGGGGTGCTTGGACATCTGCTCGACGGCGGCGGCCGCTGCCAGCAGCTCGGCGCCTTCCACGCCCGGAGCCGGCTGGAGGCGGGTGACCGCCAGCTCGCCCGTGGTCAGCGTGCCGGTCTTGTCCAGCACGACGGCGGTGAGATCCTTGGCGGTCTCGAGGGTCTGGACGTCCTTGATGAGGATCCCCAGGCGGGCGGCACAGGAAAGGGCGGCGACCATGGCGGTCGGGACGGCCAGGATCAGCGAGCAGGGGCAGGCCACCACCAGCATGGTGATGGCCTTTCGCATGGCCAGGTCGCTGTTGCCCCGCTGCAGGCCCACGAACAGGACGATCCCCGCCAGCATGACGATGGTGGGGGTGTACCAGCCGGCGTAGCGGTCGATGAGCCTCATGATCGGGATCCGCGTGCCCTGCGCCTGGAGGATGAGCTTGCGGACGCGCCCGAGGGTGGTGTCCTCGCCGGCGCGGGTGACCTTCACGTCAATCACGCCGGCCTGGTTGCTGGTGCCGGAGAAGACCTCGTCGCCGGCGCCTTTGTCGACGGGGAGGGATTCGCCGGTGATGTTGGCCTCGCTGATGGAGGTTTCGCCCGCGACGATCTGCCCGTCAGCGGGGATGTTGTCGCCGGGGCGGACGCGGACGACGTCGCCGGGGGACAGCTCGGCGGGGCTGACCAGCTCCTCGGAGCCGTCGGGGCAGAGCCGGTGGGCCTTGGTGGGGGTGATGCGCAAGAGCGATTCGATGCTCGCCCGGGCGCCCAGGGCGGTGCGGGTCTCCACCAGGTTCGCCAGCAGCAGGAAAAACGCCACCGCGCCGGCGGTTCGGTAGTCCATCGCCACCAGCGACGCCAGCACCGCCAGGGCCACCAGCTCGTCCATGTGCATCGAGCCCCTCAGCAGGTGCTTGACGGCATGGCCGAGGATGGGCAACCCCAGCAGCAGGGCCCCGACCAGCGCGAGGCTGTCGGCGTAGAAGTTGTTCCCGTCGACGGTTGCGCGGGAGAAGATCGGCAGCACCGGAACGATGTACGAGCAGATCACCAGCACCCCGCCCAACAGGATGCCGATGATCAGCAGGCTGGCCCGACCGGTCTTGGCCTCGACCGAGTCGTGAAGGATATCGTGAGCCATACGCTTCTCCGGGGGCCAGAGGCCCGGCCAATGCCACAGGCGGCGCCGTGGGGGCGCAGCACACCCGCCGACCCGCTATGACCGATGCTACGTCCCGCTGGCGCCGCGGTTCTCGGGTTTTTCGCCTTTTCGAGCCCACGAGCGCATCCGGCGGGACACGGGTGCGCCCAGTCGTGTAACCTGATGTGCGGGAAATACATAGTCGGATCGGCGCCGGTCGCCAACAGAAAACCCCTTTTCGGCAGGCGTCGTTTAGCCGCGACCTACAGGCGAGCGCGCCGATTCCGATCGCCTGTGCACAGGGCACTCATCGGACACGCCCCGTCCAATCGTCCGTCGCTTTCATCGGAGTGAGCGCGGGAAGGCTGATTCGCGGCGCCGGGGAGCGCGCCGCGCGGGACCGACGCGCTCCGGTGCGGGTCGCCGCAAAACGTTCCCGCGGCGCCGCGTGTAGGTATTTCGCTTGACAACGTGAGCGAATCCAACATGCTAGGTGCAGGCGACTGAACAGGAGCGATGCGATGACGGCAACACCAACAAGGACGAACGTCGCGCTGGTCCTGGTCCTGTCGGCGTGCCTGTGCGGATGCACCGAGCAGACCTCGACCGTTGGCGCCGTGGACGACAACCAGCAGCTTCTGGACCTGCCCGCCGAGCTGGCGGCGCAGGTCCGGCCTCCGATCCTGGACCTGCCCGTGCCGGTCGGATTCAGAATGGACGAACGCCGCAGCCGGGACTTCGCCGCCGCCGGCGCCCGGTACGTCGATCACGTCTACAAGGGCCGAAGCGACAAGTTCGCGGTCGGCCGGTTCTACAAGAGGAATATGCCCCGGTCCCGGTGGGTGCTGGTGACCGATATGTTTGTGCAGGGCGACATCATGTTGGACTTTGAGAAGCAGACGGAACGCTGCCGGATCATTGTGGCCGGGGGCGATCTGATCCACACGGTCCACGTCAAGGCGCAGCTTTGGACGACGGGCCGAATCCAGGCGCTGGTCCCTCCGGAGGACACGGCCCGCAGGAGCGTTGATAGCAACCGATGAAAGCACAGAGACGTCACGAGCTGAAGGAAAACGTGCTGGCCCACGAGCTGGTGCAGGTCAAGGAGTTCTTCGGGCGCTACGGCACGTGGATCCTGATCGCGGTCGCGGCCGCGGCGGTCGTCTACCTGGGATACGGCAGGCTCAAGACCTCCCGGCAGGTCGAGTACGCCAACGAGAAGACCCGCTATACGGAGCTGGTCGTCACCCGGGAGATGAAGCCGCAGGAACGGGCCGAGGGCCTCGCCAATCTGTTCGAGACGGCGAGGAACCCGGTGATCGCGGCGGCGGCGGGGCTGGAGGCGGGCCAGACTTGGGCGCGGATGCACATGGACGCGCTGGTCCGCTCCGACGTGGTGCCCACCGAACAGGCCGACACGTACCGCCGGAAGGCCCAGGAGATGTTCGAGAAGGTGCTGGCGGCCCAGCCGGAGAAGCTCTGGACCCAAGCCGGGGCCCACGAGGGACTGGCGCTGGTGGCCGAGAACATGGCCCTGGCCGCCGTCACCGCGGGCGACGAGACGGCGACCAAGCAGTATGTCGCCCAGGCCCAGGAGCAGTACCAGGAAGTCGCCCGGCTGCTGGGCCCTTCCGACCCGGCCACCCGCAATGCGCGGGAACGAATCGAGGCCCTGAACCACATCGGGCCGATCCGGTTCGCCACGACCCTGCCGGCGCCCGAGACCCAACCCGCCCCGGCCACCGCGCCCGCCACCGCGCCGGGCACCGCGCCCGCCACCGCGCCGTCGCCCGGGTAGCCGCTGGGGGCGGACCGGGGGTGTGGCGGCTTTTTTTTAGCCAGAGTGTTTACAAACAGGGGGGGATCGCATAGGTAGTGACGGTCATTGCTGTCCGACGCCCGGGCCACAAGCCGGACGGCGGCCCATGACGGAACGCACGCGGCACCGGAAAAGCACGTGCACATAAAGGTTTGGAGGTAGTCATTCATGGCCGATCTGCAAGGGATCGCCGATGCGCTGATCAAGGGCGATCGGAACACCGTGGTGGAGCTGACCAAGAAGGCGCTGGACGAAGGAACGCCCCCTGGGGACCTGCTCAACAACGGCTTGGTGGCCGGCATGAGCGTGGTCGGCGAGCGGTTCAAGAACAACGAGGTCTACGTTCCGGAAGTCCTGATCGCCGCCCGGGCCATGCGCGGCGGCATGGCGGTGCTGGAGCCGCACCTGAAGGCCTCCGGCATCGAGCCGATCGGCAAGGTGGTCCTGGGCACCGTCAAGGGCGACCTGCACGACATCGGCAAGAACCTGGTGGGCATGATGCTCCAGGGCGCCGGACTTCAGGTGATCGACGTCGGCGTGGACGTGCCGGCCGACAAGTTCATCGAAAAGGTCAAGGAAAGCGGGGCCAAGGTGCTCGCCTTGAGCGCCCTGCTGACCACCACGATGCCCCAGATGCCCGAGGTGATCAAGGCCGTCAAGGGCGCCAAGCTGGGCGTCAAGACCATGGTCGGCGGCGCCCCGGTCACCCAGGCCTACGCCGACGAGATCGGCGCCGACGGCTACGCCCCCGACGCCGCCAGCGCCGCCGACATGGCCCTGGAGCTGATCAAGGGCTGAGAACGACTCCTCTGCTTGCGGTCCACCGGCCGGATCTGTATGCGCCACGTTCTGACCTCAAAGCCCACGGACCGCCGTCCGTGGGCTTTTCTCCGCGCGAATACGCATGCCCAGGAAGAAGAAGGACCAGAACGACCCCGGCATCGGGATGCAGGTGCTGGAGACGGCCGAGGAGGCCGAGGCCGACGGCCTGCGGCGATGCCGCATCGACATCCGCCGCGCCTTGCCCAACCGGCGGCTGGACAAGTACCTCAGCGGGCGGCTGGGGGATCTGTCGCGGACGTCGCTGCAGCAGTACATCCGCTCCGGCGCGGTGACCGTCAACGGTGGGGAGGTCAAGCCCTCCTACACGATCCGCAACGGCGACGTGATCGAGATGCTCCTGCCCGAGCCCCAGGAGAAGGTCATCCTGCCCGAGGACATCCCGCTGGAGATCGTCTACGAGGACGGGGACATCATCGCCGTCAACAAGCAGCCCGGGCTGGTCGTCCACCCCGCGCGGGGCAATCCGACCGGCACGCTGCTGAACGCCCTGGCGTGGTACTTCCAGCAGCGGGACGCCAGCCTGGGCGACCTGCCCTCGCCGGGGGGGTGGTACCGCCCCGGGATCGTCCACCGCCTCGACCGCGACACCACCGGGGTGATGCTGCTGGCCAAGACCGAGCTGGCCCTGTGGAGGCTCGGGCGGCAGTTCGAGCTGCGGAAGGTGCACAAGACCTACCTGGCGCTGGTGCACGGGATCGTCGAGCTGGACGAGGACGTCATCGACGCCCCGATCGGCCTGCATCCGCGGATCCGCGAGCGCTATGCCGTCCACCGCGGCACGGGCAGGGAGTTCCCCGGCGTGTCCAAGCAGGCCGTGACGCGGTATCACGTCCTCCAGCGCCTGACCAAGACCGGCGCGATCGCCGCCGGCTTCAGCCTCGTCCGCCTGCACCCGCAGACCGGCAGGACGCACCAGATCCGCGTCCACATGAGCGCCATCGGCCACCCCATCGTCGGCGACCCCGCCTACGGGGGAGGGCCCCTGTACGCCAGCCAGCTCGAAGGCCGGCCCGACGTGGCCGAGGGCCCCCTCCTCACCCGCCAGGGCCTGCACGCCTGGGCGATCGAGTTTTTCCACCCACGGACGCGCGAGCCGATGCGGCTGACGGCCCGGCCGCCGGAGGACCTTTTGGCGGCCCTGAGGGCCCTGGGCGGGTCCGAGCCGGTCGACGAGCCCGACCCGCGCGGGCCCCGCAAGTCAAATCGTTGATACGTTTTGACAGCCGCCGGCCGAATATCTATAATGATCTGTCACGGCTGGACAGGAGCATAAGATGACAACGCTGGCGTGGATCCCGGGCTGGGGCGAGTTGCTGGTGATCGGCATCGTCGCCGTCCTGATCTTCGGCCGCCGGCTTCCGGATGTGGGCCGAAGCCTCGGACAGGGCCTGGTGGAGTTCAAGAAGGGCCTGAAGGGCGTCCAGGACGACGTCAAGTCCGCCGGCGGGGAGCCGGACGAAACCGCCGACAAGACAAAGCACAACGACGCCTGAGGCGTCGAAACGCGGCACCCGCAAGCATCCCGGGCGATTAGCTCAGTTGGCTAGAGCGTACGGATCACACCCGTGAGGTCACAGGTTCGAGTCCTGTATCGCCCAGTCTTCGTTCGCCGCCTGCGGTGAACGAAGCTGTCACGGTGTAGCGGCTTCAGCCGCGAAGCCGGACTTTCCTCCGCGCGGATGGCCGCGGCGAACTACGCCTTGGCAAGCCAGGGGACCCACTCGATATGGACACCCTCTTCTGGTACGTGTACATGCTTCGAAGTCAGGCGGACCCGAAGCGCTACTACGTCGGGCTGGCCAAGGACCTCCACGGCCGGCTGAAGTGGCACAATGCCGGCCAGGTCCGGTACACGGCAACGCTGGTCCCGTGGCAGATCGAGACCGCCGTCGCCTTCCGCTCCAAGGCCAGAGCTGTAGCCTTCGAGCAATACCTCAAGACCCATTCCGGCCGGGCATTTGCCAAGAAGCACTTCTGACGGTACCCACCCCCCCTTTACCTCCCCGCCCCGACCCCGTACCATCTTCTCAGGCCCCATTGGCTTGGAAGAAGAGAGGCTCCCATGCGGAACGCATCGGCACGAGCTTTCGGAAAGGTATTGGCGATGGCAGCGATCGTCCTGCCGGCCGTGGCGTTTCAACCGGCCCGGGCGGGCGCGGAGGAACAGGCCGCCGCGGCCCCCCGGCCGCTGGATGCCGCCTTCGTCAGGATGTCCGAGCTGCCGAAGAAACTCCTGGCGGGCGAGGTCTTCGAGGTCTCCATCACGATGAAGAACACGGGCTCGCAGGCGTGGGGCCCGGAGATCCCGAAGCACTCCATCCTCCTGAGCCAGACGCCGGCCGACAAGTCCACGTGGGGCACGTCCTTCATCATCCAGGGCCAGGGCAAGACGTGCAAACCGGGTGAAGAGTTCACCTACACCTCCTGGCTTCGGGCACCGCTGACCCCGGGCGAGCACGTGTTCCAGTGGGGCGTCGCATTGAGGGAAGGCCCGGCCGCACCCTTCGGCCAGCCGACGCCGCGGGCGGTCATCCGCGTGGAGGCCCGACCCGACCAGCCCCCGGCGACCGCGCCGGCGGCGCGGGACGAATCCGGCAAGCAGGTGCTGCGATTCGAGGACTTCGAGTACGCCGGCTCCTTCCGCGTGCCCGACCGGCGCGGGCAGGACATGCCCTATTCCCACAGCGGCCTGGCCCTGCGGACGATGAGCGACGGCTCGCAGCGGATGTTCTTCAACTACACCCTGCCGGGCATGGTCCTGGTGGAGCTGTCCGTCCCGCCGCTGGTCAAGCTGGACGAGAAGCTCAACTACGCCGCCCTGAAGACCGCCGAGGTCAAACGCGAATGGGGCCGCTTGGCCGTTCCCATCGGCGACCGCAAGATCGCCGAGCACGAGGACATGAAGGAGATCTTCGCCAACGGCGGTTACTGGTGGGACCAGGCTCGGCAGACGCTGTACTGGACGTGGTGGAACTCCTACTGGTGCGGCGGCGCTCCGCCGATCGTGGCGGCGTCAAAGCTGCCCGAGGACGCCCCGGCCGAGCACAGCGGGCCGTGGTCCGTCGCGGCGGGAAGTCCCAAGTGGTATTGGGGCGGGATCATCTCCTTGCCGAAGGCCTTCGCCGATCGATACACCGGCGGGCGGACCCTGGCCCTGGGGTTCGGCACCGGCTACAGCGGCACCTACCCCGGCAGCCTTGGCCCGTCGCTGGGGGCGATCGAGACGCCCGACCCGGCCAAGCCGACCGTCGATCCGAAGGTGCTGCTGGGCTACTACGGCGGCGACTGCGCCCCGCGCGACGGCGGGTACTTCCTCGCCGGCGGCAGCGGCTGGATGGGCCGCCAGCCCGACAGCCCCGACAAGGGATACTGCACCTCCAGCGACCTGGTCCGCAACGCCATCTTCATCGACACCCCGCGCAAGTGGGGCCTGCTGGTGTTCTACCACCTCCAGATGGGCCGGATCGGCTACGACTACGGCGCCGTCACCTCCGGCGGCCGCGCCCACTCGTGGTACTTCTATGATCCCGAGGATCTCGGCCGGGTCGCCGCCGGGACCCTCAAGCCCGGGGAGGTCGTGCCGCGGTCGCGGACGGCCGTGACGCTGCCCGGCGGGGCGCCGCTGTGCAACTCGGCCATCAGCGGCTCCTGCTTCGACGCCGAGCGGAACCTGCTCTACATCTACGGCCCGCTGTCGAAAGGCTGCATCCACGCCTTCCGGCTGAAGGTGGCCCCGTAGCGTTGCGCGGGCCTTAAGGGACGATGCGGAAAACGGCCCGGGTTCACTGAAGTGACCCGGCCTGGGGAGTGTTGGACGGGACGCTCGACACGTAGCGTTTTCCCTCCCGCCTTTTCCAGGAGGCCCCGATGCAGAAGCGCGACGTGGTGATCCAGGCGGTGACGCACCGGCGCCCGCCGTACGTTCCCTGGGACGTCGCCTACTCACCGGCGGCCTGGCGGCGCCTGGGCGAGCACCTGGGCGGGCGCGACCCGGAGGAATTCGCCGGAAACCACTTCGTCTACATCAACAGCACGTTGCAGGCGTTCGCGGACGCGGGGCAAGGGCGGGTGCGAGACGGCTTCGGCGTGACGTGGCGCCGCGCCGACGACGGTGAGGTCGGGATGATCGAGGGGCAGGTCCTGCCCGCCCCGACCCTGGCGGGGTACGTCTTCCCCGACGCCCGCGACCCCAGGTACTACGCGCACATCCCCGCCTTGATCGACAAGCACCGCGACCGCTTCCGGATGTTCGCCATCGGCTTCACGCTGCTGGAGCGGGCGTGGACCCTCCGCGGCATGGAGCCGTTCCTGATCGACCTGCTCGAACGCCCGGCCTTCGTCGAGGAGCTGCTCGACGCGATCACCGAGCTGAACCTGGCCCAGATCGAGATGGCCCTGCGCTGCGATTTCGACTGCGTCCACCTCGGCGACGACTGGGGCCAGCAGCGCGGGCTGCTGATCGGCCGGCGGCACTGGCGGCGGTTCCTGTTCCCCCGGATGAAGCGGATGTGCGACGCCGTGCGGCGGGCGGGCAAGTTCATCTCGATCCATTCCTGCGGGCGGATCGACGAGCTGTTCGACGACCTGGTGGAGCTGGGCGTTACCATCGTCAACCCGTTCCAGCCGGAGTGCATGGACGTGTTCGGACTGATGCGGTCGTACGCGGGGAGGCTGGCCTTCCACGGCGGGCTGTCCACGCAGCGGACGCTGCCGGGCCCGTCGCCGGAGCGGGTCCGGCTCGAGACGCGGAGGCTGCTGGAGGCGGGTGCGGCCGGCGGCTACGTCTTCGCCCCGGCCCACGGCGTCTGCGAGGACGTGCCCATCGAGAACGTCCTGGCCATGCTGGAGGTGCTGCGGGCCCAGCCGGAGTTTCCCCGGGAGCAGGCATGAACGCGATCACACGCATTGTCACGCCGGTCGTTGAGCCGCTCAGTGACGCGAA
>DASRZG010000400.1:0-18784 GCA_035686585.1 Phycisphaerae bacterium | reverse complement strand
AGCGTGGAGCCGAACAACCGATTCTGGGTCGCACTACTGGATTTCCGATGACGAGCAGAGGCCAGTCGTTGGGCTGGGGATGACAAGACCCCTGCTTGTGGTCGGCCACCTTCGAAAGATGGATATAGCCTCTTGGTACGGTCAGAAACAGCTAGGGTTCCGGCCGATGTCTACCTGCGTAACAACTTTCATTGCGGAACTGGAATTGCTTCGTTCCAAGGTTCGAAACATGTAGGCTGACGGCAGGCAACCAAGACGCGCGACGCACCGGCTGATCCCCGGGGCGATGCGAAAAGATACCAAGGCTTCGTGGAGCCACGACTCCGCGAGGCCTTTTCTTTTTGCTCGCGTGCGATGGTTGTCAGACAGCGGGATGGAGCAGCGGCAGCTCGGCCCCAAGGGCAGGTCGCCGGTTCGATTCCGGCTCCCGCGATTGAGGTGACGCGATGGCAGACGACCTGAAGGACGCGATCAAGCAGAACGCCGAAGGACCGGCTGAGGCCCGGGGCGACTCGGGCAGTGTGCGGCAGCACGGGCTGAAGGACCAGATTGAGGCGGACAAGTACTTGGCCGGCAAGGACGCGGCCTCGAAGAACCCAGCCAAGGCCTTTACGCGGGTCAAGATCGTCCCGCCCGGGACGGCATAGCCCGAAGGGCGGAGACGCCCCCGGCACCGCGTAGGTGCCGGTGGTGAGCCCCGTCGAACCACGGGACAGGAAACCATCGGCTGGCCTCTCGACAAGCTCAAGGCAAGCTGGCCCTTCACACGATCGTACACAGGCAGATTCCCAGGATGATGCAGCCCACCCCGATGGCAAGGACATCTCGTCTCGCAAGCAGGCTTCCGCGCCCAGCCATGGCGCTCAGCAGGATGGTGGCGAATCCGAACACAAGGACCAGCTCACCGATCATGCCGAACACGGCGGAGCTCGAGTTTATGGCAAGGAGGATTGCGCAGAGGACGGCAAGGATTGCCGGCCCGGCGACCAGATCGCTTCTGCGCGACCTGCGAATCCCACGTCCCCAGAAGAAGATGGCCGCGGCAAGTACGAGCGTCAAGAGGACGTAAGCCGCCACCTCCAAGTACTTGCCTGGAATCGCGTACCCCATGACTCAAGACTACCACATAGTGCCGGGTAACGCCAGGTCGTTCGCGCGGGCCGCGCATGCGCGCCCGGATGGCGGGTCAGGGGGGCGGCCGGACAAGCTTGCCCCCGTTGGGGCAAACGACGGCCCCAACGGGGCAGGCTTGTCCGGGGCACCCCTACCGAGGGCGTCATTTCTCCGGGAACGGCGGCCCTCTGCTGCCCTCGTCCGGATGGGAAGCTGGGCGGCAACAATGGCCGCTCGAGCTGATCGGAATTGTGGGAAACCATATACAATATTGCCGGGTTTTACTGTTTACAAGGTTCGGGAGGTAACAGCAGAGGATTCGCCTATCCGTTGTAAGCAGTGGGACTTACACGAGTCGTGGGGTGTTTACAAATCGCGATTTTGTAAACACCCCCCGTCTGAGCGAGGGGGTCCGGACGTCCTTCGGGGTTCGCGATTCTCGGTCCACAGGGACCCACGCATGGCGATGCGTGGGCATTTGAGTTACGGGTTCTGTGTTACCGGTTCCCCCTCCGTCCGGGCATTCGGGGGCACTTTGGGTTTCCGCCGGAACAGCGAGGTGATGCGTTCGGACAGGAGGAGCCAGATCCAGGAGGCGAAGGCCCGCAGGGCGGTGCGGCGGAGGCGGGCGAGGTTGGTCCGACTGGTGAACAGGCTGCCCAGGAAGCGCCATCGCAGGTACACCCGCAGGTACGCCCGGTGCATGATCGCGTCCATCTGCTCCTTGGGCAACTGGCCCTTCATCGTGGGCGAGGTGAAATCGTAAGCGTCCCAGTCGTGCACGACGATCTGGTCGTCGGCCTTGGCCTCGTCGTACAGGTCCGATCCGGGGATCGGCGTGGCGACGGTGATCTGGCAGACGTCGACGTCGGCGGTGGCGATGAAGTCGGCCGTCGCCTCCGTCTCGGCCAGCGTCTCCCCCGGCATGCCCAGCACGAACGTGCCCCAGACGCCGATGTCCTGGGCGTGCAGCAGCTCGGCGGCCCGGGTCATCTGCTCGACGGTGATCCCCTTCCGCGACTGCTTGAGCTGCCGCGGGTTGGGGGTCTCCAGGCCCACCAGCAAGGCCGAGAAGTGCGCCTTGCCCATCCACTCGACCACCTCCGGATGCCGCGCCAGCAGGTCCACCCGGCCCTGGCACCAGAAGTAGGCGTCGGTCTTTCGCTCGACGATGCCGCGGCAGATGGCGATGACACGCTCGATGTCGTGGCAGAAGTTGTCGTCGGCGAAGTAAATCACCTTCCGCTCGGGGTACCGCTCGAGGATGTCGTCGATCTCGGTGAGCACGCGGGCGACGCTCTTGGGACGCCACTTGCCGCGGTGGAAGTTGCGGATGGAGCAGAACGAGCAGCGATAGGGGCACCCCCGGCTGGACTCGATCCCCTCCACCCGGTAGGCGCCCATGCGGTACCGCGAGCGGTCGGGCAGCAGGTCGCGCGCGGGGGGAAGGACGGTGTCCATGTCCTCGATCAAAGGCCGGTCCGGCTCGCGGCGGACGCCGCCGTCGCCGTCGCGCCAGGACACCCCGGCCACGCCGCGGTAATCGCCGCGCGAGAGGATCTCGCACAGGGCGAATTCCCCCTCCCCGCGGACGACCGCGTCGACGTGGCCGGCACCGAGGAGCTCCTCGGTCAGGAACGTGGCCTGCTGCCCGCCGGCGAGGATGACCGTCTCCGGGCGCCGTCGCTTGACGGCCTCGGCCAGGGCCAGGGAGTACTTGGTGTGCGGGGCGCTGTTGACGCTGATGCCCAGGATGTCCGGGTCGGTGGCGACCAGCCGGTCGGCGTGGGGCTCGACGTCGTGGCCCGTGCCCCGCATGTCGGCCAGCGTCACGTCGGCGTGGGCGCGGGCGTGGGCGGCCAGCGTCTCGATGCCCAGCGGCGAGGCCGAGAAGTAATCATCGTACCCGACCTGCGTTCCGGTGGGCATGGCCAGTGTCAGTCGCATGTCTGCCCTTCTTCCGAGGTCCCGACCGGGCGCCGATTCACAGTGCCCCATACGGCGAGGGACGGAAGCCTCCGTCCTGGTCCTTCTCGACGGATTCGCGGGCCCCTTCGCTGTCGGAGGCGGCCGCCACCGGGCCCACGGCGGGCAGCGAGGACTGCATCCGGCGGAAGTTCGTGCGGGCCAGGCGGGCGTTGTTGCGGTAGGAGAGGTTGGCGACCAGCGACAGCAGAGGCCTTCGCCGCCGGAGGACGCTGTCGGCCACACGCCGCAGGATCCGCCGGGGCGAGTAGAAGTCCCCGTCGCAGGCGTTCATCTCCTCGATCAGGTCGGTCCACGAGAAATGCGTGTACCGGGCCGTCGGGTATCCCAGCGTGTAGTACCGCCAGTCGGACGGGAAACCGTTGGCGGCGATCCGCCCCTCGGACTCCATCTTCTCCCACAGGCGCGTGCCCGGCAGGGGGGTCAGGAACAGGGTGTTGAGGATGTCCAGCCCGTAGGCGCCGGCGGCGGCGGCGATCCTCCTGCCGATGCCCGGCCTGTCGGTGTCCAGGCCCATGATGAAGGAGCCCGCCACCAGGATCCGGTGCCGTTGGATCCGCCGGACGGACTGGCGGAAGTCGCGTCCTCGGAACAGGTTGAACTTCTTGCCCACCTCCTCCAGGCCTTCGGCGGTGGGGGACTCGAACCCGATGAACACGCCGCGGCAGCCGGCCCGGGCGGCCAGGGACAGCAGCTCCTCGTCATCGGCCATGTTGACGGTGACCTGGGCGATCCAGTTCTTCCGGATTCCCGCGTCGATGATCGCGCCGAACAGGTCCTTCGCCCGGCGGAGGTGCGCCGGGCTGGTGCCGATCAGGTTGTCGTCGACGACGAGGACCCACTTCTCGCGCACGGCCCGCAGCTCGTCGACCACGGCGGGGATGGGCCGGTGGCGGTATTTCCGGCCGTTAAAGGCGGTCACGCTGCAGAAGCTGCAATTCAGCGGACAGCCCCGCGTGGTCTGGATGGCCCCGAAGGCGTAGTCCCCGCTGAGGAGATCGTGTCGCGCCGGCGGCACCTCGGCCATGTCCACGTGTCGGCCGGCGTAGCTCTTTTGCAGTCGCCCGTGCCGCGCATCGTCGAGGACGGTCGCCCAGACGGCCTCGGCCTCGCTCGTGACGACGGCATCGACGTGCCGGCTCGCCTCCCCCTGACACATCGTGGCATGGATTCCGCCCATCACCACGGGGACGCCGCGCCGGCGGAACTGGGCGGCCACCTCGTAGGCCCTGCTCGCCTGGGAGGTGAAGGCGGTGATGCCCACCAGGTCCGGACGGTCCATGGCGGCGTAGTCCGGCACGGTGGTGTTCTCGTCGATGATGGTGGTTTCCCACTCCGGGGGGGTCAGGGCCGCCAGGACGAGCAGGCCAAGGGGCTTCCAGACACGGTAGCGGTTCCAGCGGCATTCCCGGACGTGGACCAGGCTCACCAGCGGGTTGACCGGATTGATCAGAACAAGGCGCATCCCTGCTCCTTCCCGGCTGGGGGTTGCCGGTAAAAGAGAACGCCGTCCCCGGCGGGGACGGCGCTCCCGAGATTCACGCTCCGCCGGGCTCAGGCCTTACGAACGTTGATGGCCTTGGGGCCCTTCGGGCCCTGGGTCATGTCGAACGTCACCTCATCGCCTTCGGCGAGCGACTTGAAGCCTTCGCCCTCGATGTCGCCGTGATGGACGAACGCGTCCGTGCCATCATCGGAGGTGATGAACCCAAAACCCTTGGAATCGTTGAACCACTTTACTTTGCCTGTGGCCATTCCCATGGCTCCTTCAGGTGTCGGCACGTTGGATTCGCAGTCATCGCTTCCAAGCCGACCGATCCGCGGAGTGAAGGGAAATCATTCACAGAGGCGGGAGGAGCTGGGAGTACGCTGCAAAAGAACTCGGTTGCCACCCGGATTCGCCGACGGCTCGAGGAACACTCCTCGCTACCGCCGGCCCATGTTCATGTTTCCAGAATTATTGCTCCCCCGCCCGGCCAAGTCAACACAATAAGAAAACATCTTCGCCCCCCGCGGAAGGCCGGAGGACCGGCACTTCGAACGCCGAACTAGCCTCTCGTGGCCGCCAACAGGGCCTGGTCCAGGTCGGCCTTGATGTCCTCGACGTCCTCGATGCCCACGCACAGGCGGACGAACTCGGGCGTGACGCCGGTGGCGGCCTGTTCGGAGGCGGTGAGCTGCTGGTGGGTGGTCGAGGCCGGATGGATGACCAGGGTCTTGGCGTCGCCGATGTTGGCCAGGTGGCTGGCGAGCTTGACGGAGTTGATGAACTTCACGCCGGCGTCGCGTCCGCCCTTGATGCCGAAGCCGATGATCGCCCCGGCCCCGTCGGGCAGGTACTCTTGGGCGTTGGCGTAATGCGGGTGACCCGGCAGGCGCGGGTAGTTGACCCACTCGACCGCGGGGTGAGCGGACAGCCATTCGGCCAGCACCTCGGCGTTGCGGCAGTGCCGCGGCATGCGGACGTGGAGGGTCTCGATCCCCAGCAGGAACAGGAAGGCCGCGAACGGGCTCATGCACCCGCCCATGTCGCGGAGCAGGTGCGTGCGGACGTGGACGATGAAGGCGATGTTGCCGATCGGGCGGAGGGCCTCCTCGAAGACCACGCCGTGGTAGGCGTCGTCGGGGGCGCAGAACTCCGGCCACTTGCGGGGATTGTCCGCCCAGGGGAACTTTCCGCTGTCGACGATCGCCCCGCCGATGTGGACCCCGTGGCCGCCCAAGTACTTGGTGCAGGAGTAGATGACGATGTCGATGCCGTGGGCGATCGGGCGGAGCAGGGCCGGCGTGGTGACCGTGTTGTCGCACAGGACGGGCAGGTCCAGCTCGTGGGCGACGGAGGCGATCTTGCGGAAGTCAGGCACGTCGTTCTTGGGGTTGCCGAGGCTCTCCATGTAGACGCAGCGGGTGTTTTCGTCGACCAGCTCGCGGATCTTCTCGGGCTCGTCCGGGTCGAAGAAGCGGACCTCGATGCCGAGCTTCTTGAGGGTCTGGGTGAACAGCGTCCACGTGCCGCCATAGAGGCTGGTGGAGGAGACGAAGTTCTGCCCGGCGTGGGTCAGGGTCAGCACGGCGGCGGTGATGGCCGCCTGCCCGCTGGCGAAGGCCAGTCCGGCGGCCCCGCCGTCCAGGGCGGCGAGGCGTTTTTCCAGCACGTCGCAGGTGGGGTTCATCAGGCGGCTGTAGATATTGCCGAACTCTTTCAGGGCGAAGAGGTTGGCGGCGTGTTCGGTATCGCGGAAGCTGTAGGCCGCGGTGGCGTAGATGGGCACGGCGCGGGCGCCGGTGGTCGGGTCTGGCTCCTGTCCGGCGTGCAGGGCCTTGGTGGCCAGACGGTATTCGCCTTGCGAGTCGCTCATGGTACGATTCCCTTTCCGGGCGTCCGCCCGTCACTCACCTGGTGATGCCTTCGAACAGGGGGGACGAGAGGTAGCGTTCGCCGAAGTCCGGCAGGATCACCACCAGCGTCTTGCCGGCGTTTTCCTCCCGCCCCGCCACCTCGGCCGCCGCGGCCAGGGCGGCTCCGGAAGAGATGCCCACGAACAGGCCCTCCTCCCGCGCCGCCCGGCGGGCCCACTCCATGGCCGTATCCTGGTCCACGCGGATCACCTCGTCGATCAGGCTCAGGTCCAGCACGCCGGGCACGAAGCCGGCGCCGATGCCCTGAATCTTGTGGGGTCCCGGGACGGCCTTCTGGCCCGCGCGGGTCTGGGTGAGGACGGGGCTCTCCGCCGGCTCGACGGCGATGGCCGCCAGGCCGCGGCGGCGCGGCTTCAGGGCCGAGGCCACCCCGGTGATGGTCCCGCCGGTGCCCACCCCGCTGACGACGATGTCCACCTGCCCGTCGGTGTCGTTCCAGATCTCCTCGGCCGTCGTCCGCCGGTGGACCTCGGGGTTGGCGGCGTTCTCGAACTGCTGCGGCATGTAGCTGTTGGGGGTCCGCTCCAGCAGCTCGTTGGCCTTGGCGATCGTGCCGGCCATGCCCTGATCGGCCGGGGTCAGCACCACCTCGGCGCCCAGGGCGGCCAGCACCTTGCGCCGCTCGACGCTCATCGACTCCGGCATGGTCAGGATGCATTTGTACCCCCGGGCGGCGCACACCAGCGCCAAGCCGATGCCCGTATTGCCGCTGGTTGGCTCGATGATGGTGGCCGGCGGGGCGATCCTGCCGTCCCTCTCGGCCGCCTCGATCATCGCCAGGCCGATCCGGTCCTTCACCGAGCACATGGGATTGAAGCTCTCCAGCTTGGCCAGCACCGTGGCCTTGGACTGGATCACCTTGGTGACTCGGACCAGCGGCGTGTTGCCGATCGTCCCGGTGATGTCGTCGTAGATGCGAGCCATAACCATCTCCTTTCCGCCGACCGCCCGGCCGGCGCAGGCTCATTTCGAATGATTATCTTGATCGATTATATCGGGATTTACAACCGCTTTCCAGCATTATCGCCGGGAGAGTTGATAAGTTCTGTTTGCTTAACCCGTAGGGTGTTCCGTTCCGCCGCACGTGGGGGGGGGGCCGCCCCGTCGGGGCGCCCGGGAGATCAGCAAGTGTCTGCCGGTCACCCTGACAGCAGATGGAAAAGGTGTACAGGAAAAGGGATCAGGAGCCCTGCCTGTCCTTCTTTGCCGCCTTGGCCTTGAGGATCTCCTCGGCCAGGGCCGCGCGGGCCTTCTCCCACTCGTCGGGGTCGTGGCTCCAGTTGCCGAACTGGCCGATGAGCTTGCGCTCCGTGCCCGCCTCGCCCAGGGCCTTGCGGATGATGGAGCCGACAATCCGGTCGGCCTTGTCCCCGCCGCCCAGCTCCTTGAGCAGGACGAAATACTCGTAGTCGGTATTGCCGCGCCGGTATGACTTCAGCCGCACCGACGGGAAGAGCTCATCCACGCCCAGCGGCTTGCCGGGGTAGATCATCACGCCGTTGCTGTTGGGCCGCCAGGCCTGGCGCGAGCCGCCGTTGTTGGGCGTGGTCAGGATGTTCTCGCTGCCCCATCGCCCGCTGCACCAGTTGTGCCAGCAGTCCACCCGGTACTTCCAGCCGATCCACGCCCAGGTCCGCATGCCCAGGGCGTCGTTGTCGATGTCCTCGCTGCCGATCCACGGCTCGCTGCCCTGGTAGAACCACGCCTGCTTGCCCTTGGCCTGTTGGGCCTGGAGCGCCTTGACGTCGTAGAAGCAGCCGCTGATGCACCAGATGTCGATGTCATTCTCGAAGATCCGGATGACCTCCTCCGCCTTCTCCATCACCGTGTAGAAGTCGTGGCGGACCTTGATGCGGTTGGAGCCCTTGTGCACGGCCGCCGCCACCCGGCGGATGGCCTGGAACTTCTCCGGCCCCGGCTCATCCAGGCCCTGGAAGAAGACGTACATGGTCTTGGGGTCCCAGCCCTTCTCCTTGAAGTGGTCGTCGTAGGCCTTGATGGCGTTGGCCATGCGGGCGTAGTACAGGGCCGACTTGTCCTTGTCGCCGGCCCAGCCGCGCGGACTTGGCCAGTTCGTGTCGAAGGCGATGTGCCACTGCTCGTGCGGCAGCTTGTCGTCGAAGGCCGTGCCGTCCAGATAGCCGGCGTATCGCTTGTCGTAGAAGGTCCAGTCGATGTCGATCTTCTCGGTGTCGTTGGGGCCCTTCAGGTCGGGGTAGGTGTCGTAGATGTACGCCGACATGCGATGGGCCCGGGCCATGCGGAAGAAGTCCCGCTCCAGCTTCAGCCCCAGCTCGCTCCTCTCCGGTGTGCGGAAGTAGCCGGGGAGCGTGCCGCGATACATCGGGGCCTCGGCCCGGGCGCTGAGGGCGTCGGGGACGTCGAAGTCCCAGACGGTCAACTCGAGGTTCAGCTCGACCTTCTCCGCCCGCTCGGCCGTGACGGTGATCTTGCCGGCGTACTTGCCGGCGGGGAGGCCCTTGGGCGTCTTGATGTCCACCCACACGGACTGGCAGCGGTCCTTGGCGACGGCGAACCGGCCGCCCCAGAAAGGGACGTGGAAGGGGACCAGGCAGTCGCCGTACCAACCCAGCCCCAGCGACGGCACGCCGATGCCGTTGAAGCCCCTGAAGCCGCCGACCCAGTCGAAGGAGCGCGAGGGCTCGGTGACCTCGGTGTACCACATGCGGAAGAGCCGGCACTGCCCGGCCCGGATCTTCGCCCCGTCCGGGCCGGTCAGATCGGTCAGGGCGACGGTGACGTTCCGCAGGTCCTCGCCCTTGGCGCCGATCAGCACCTGGAAGCCCAGCCACTCGTTGCGGGCGGCCGCCAGCTTCACCTGCTTGTCCGCCGCCGACCAGATAGTGCTGGTCTTGGCCCAGTCGCGGTCCTTGACGAAGGGGTTGAAGGTCTTGCCCGTCATGGGATCGATCTGGAGTTCGCCCGGAGCGGCCCACACCTCGGCGACGGGCTTGGCCGCCTTCGACCATGCCCCGCCGTAGCCGGAGGGCGGCACGTCGCCGCCCTTGCCGGCGGTGACGGCGTCGATCGGCTGCCGGCCGGCCGGCTGTGCCGCCGCCGGGCAGGCGGTCAGGCCGACGAGGCCGACAAGAGCGAGAATCCCCAATAGCCTGCGCGCAGACCCGCGAGATGACATGGCTGTCTCCTTGGCCCTGGATTTTCCATAGCACCGCTCGCTGACGATCACGGCCAGCGATGGTCGCGATTCTACCGGGACCATTCGAAGCATGCGAAAGCGATCAGAACCTTTCCCGGCCTTCTGGGCAAGGGGCTTGTCCTTCTTTGGCCGGCCGCGGGGGCGGCAGGTGTAGTTTCGCCACGGCCCGGATGGGGTGGCGCAGGCGCATGCGAAGGCACAGCGTCCGGCGACGGAAGCGCTCCCCGCCGGGTCGCGGCTAAACAGGTATTCTTCGCCGCAACCTGAGGTCAGGTATTCGGGACCCGGAGGCCAACGGCACGGAAATGCATATCAACCTTACGAATGTTGGCACTGATTGGCAAGGTGGCGAAGGATGGTCAGGTCCGTTTCGGGGGCATGTCTGCGCCCATGTCAGGTTTGGGTTAAGGTTCACGTCGTTCCGGGCCGGGGGCGGTTTGGAATGGCGAAGGAGTCGGCGGCATCGGAATGTCCGGCCGCGGATGTGTGCGCTTCGACATTCGATATTCAGGCCTCGACATTCGTAATTCGCTGTTTCTCCCGGTTCCCGGTTCCCGACTCCTGGTTCCTTTGGGTGCGGCCGGAGGCCGCGCTGTGGTCTCTGCGGCGGAATATGTGGGGTTGGCAGGATGGGCATGTGCGGGTATAATCGGGGCTGGAGGAAGTACGAACGGAGGGCCTGGCTCAGGCCACAGCTCGGTATGACAGGCTCGCTTTGACGGCTCGATCCGTCCAGGAGAGGAAAGCGTGCGTAGCCTCAAGTTGTCGCTACTGTGGCTGTTGGTGCTGGCGATTGCGCCGGCGGCGTGGGGAGAGGTCATCGGCGGGCCCGCGGCCGGGCCGACGGGCGGGGAGTCGCCCCCGGTCACCACGGCCAACACCACCCTGATCGCCGGGGTCCCGGCCTACGTCTGGCACCATGGCTGCGGGCCGACGGCGGGGGGGATGATCCTGGGCTACTGGGACGCCCGGGGCTTTGTCTGGCTTATCCCCGGCTCCAACGACTGGGACACCAATCGCCAGGCGATCCAGGACGCGATCGCCTCCCCGGCTCACGTGGCCGACTACGCCCTGTACGACGGCGTGGATGACTCCAGCTACGCCCAGCCGTACCCGGACCGCTCCGAGCACGCCCTGGGGCCGGGGCACTTGCCCAACAGCCTGGCCGATTGCATGAGGGCCTCGCAGAGCGTTCGCGGCATGAAATACGGTTGGAGCACCTGGGACAACCAAGGGACAGGCCTGGCCGAGTACGCAAGGTTGTGCGGGTACGATTCGGAGATGACCCAGCGGGGTTTCGCCTCGGGCCTGTGGGACGCCCTGGTCGCGGCCATCGACGCCGGCGAGCCGGTGGAGTTGATTGTCGACAGCGACGGAAACGGCGCGACCGATCACTTCGTCACGGCCATCGGATACGACGACACCCCCGGGGACCTGCGCTACGCCGCCTACAACACCTGGGACCGGGACGTGCACTGGTACGACTACGCCGAGATCGACGCCGGGCAGGCCTGGGGCGTGTACGGCGGCACGTTCTTCCGCCCCGTCCCCGAGCCGACCGCCGGCGTCGTGCTGGTCCTGGGCGCGATGGTCGCCCTCCTCCGCCACCGCCGCCGCCCGAAAGTTTAGCCGCGACCCATAGGGGAGCGCGCATCGCTTCCCCCTGTCGCTTCCCTGTCGACCCCGCCCCCTCGCTCCCGTACAATGCCGCGTCCCTGGAGTGAGGAGTGCCCTTTGACCTGCCGCGCCGTGATGTTCGATCTGGACGGGACCCTGCTGGACACGGTGGAAGACCTCGCCGATGCCATGAACCATGCCCTCGCCGCCAACGGCCTGCCCACCCATCCTGACTACGAAGACCACAAGCACTTCGTCGGCGACGGCGTGGCCACGTACGTCCGGCGCGCCCTGCCGGCCGATCGCCGGGGGGATGGGAACCTCGCCGCCCGAGTGACCGCCGACTACCGGGCCGCCTACGCCGAAGGCTGGGCCGACAAGACCCGCCCCTACGACGGCGTCCCCGATCTGCTGGAGGAGCTGGCCCGACGGGGCCTCCGGCTGGCGGTGCTGTCCAACAAGCCCCAGGACACCACCGAGGCGACGGTTCGGGCATTTCTCGGGGCCGACGCCTTCGAGGCGATCCGCGGCGCCCGGGAAGGCGTGCCCCTCAAGCCCGACCCGGCCGCCGCCCTGGACATCGCCGCGGGGATGGGCGTGTCGCCTTCGGATTTCCTGTACGTCGGGGACACCGCGACGGATATGCAGACGGCCGTGGCGGCCGGGATGTACGCGGTGGGGGCCCTGTGGGGATTCCGCGGTGCCGACGAGCTCCGCGGCGCCGGCGCCCGGACGCTCATCCAACGGCCCGGGGAGTTGCTGGAGCTGCTGTAGGCACCCGGCACGAGGGGCGGGGGGACGTTCAGCCCACCGCTTTCCTGACCGCCCGGATGTGCTCGGGCGTGGTCCCGCAGCAGCCGCCGAGGAAGGTCGCGCCGGCGTCGATCAGTGCGGGAACGTACGCGGCGAAGGCGTCGGGGCCCATGGGGAAGACGGTCTTGCCGCCTTCCAGCACGGGCAACCCGGCGTTGGGCTTGATCCAGATCGGCAGGGCGGTCGCCTGCCGGAGCAGGGCGGCGACCTTGACATAGTGCTCCGGCCCGGCCCCGCAATTGGCGCCGACGGCGGCGGCGCCGAGCTGCTCGGCCGAGGCGGCCAGGTCGGCGGGCGTCACGCCCATCATGGTGGCCGTCCGGTCCGGGCCCGAGTCGAAGGTCATGCTCAGGACCACCGGCAGGTCGGTGGTTTCGATGATCGCGCGGACGGCCAGGGCGGCCTCGTCCAGGGCGGCGAAGGTCTCGCACACGATCGCGTCGGCCCCGCCGCGGGCGACGGCGGCGGCCTGCTCGGCGAAGGCGGCATAGACCTGCTCCGCCGACACGTCCCCCATCATCAGGATCTTGCCCGTCGGGCCCATCGAGGCGAACACGCGGACGTCCTCGCCGGCAGCCCTCCGGCTGATGGCGGCGCCGGCCTCGGCCAGCTCGGAGGCGGAATCCGCCAGGGGCGTCTCCGCCAGCGCCACGCGGTTCGCGCGGAACGTGTTGGTCAGGATCACCTCCGACCCCGCCTCGACGTACCCGGCGGCGACGGCCTGGACCGCGTCGGGGTTGGAGCGGTTCCACTCCTCCGGGCAGGCCCCGGGCGGAAGCCCCAGGCCCTGCAACTGGGTGCCCCAGGCGCCATCCGACACGACCACCCGCCCGGTGAGTTGGCCCAGCCCTCTGCTCATTTCGTTCTCCCGCAAGTGCCGGGCATTATAGCCGTTACTCCGTCTCCGGCCAGCCCTGCCTGCCGATCAGCGGGACGAACCGGACCCCGCAGATCGCCCGCCGGGCGATCCGCCCGCCGTACTTGTCCACGGCGATCAGCTCCTGGAGGTCGGACGGGCCGACGGGCATGACGATCCGGCCGGCGTCGGCGAGCTGGTCGATCCAGGCCTCCGGCACGTCCGGGCCGGCCGCTCCGCAGATGATGCGGTCGAAGGGGGCGTGCTCGGCCCAGCCGGCGGTGCCGTCGGCGACGGTCAGCGTGATGTTGTCCAGCCCCAGCTCGTCGAATACGGCTTGAGCCCGTTCGGCCAGCGTGCCGATTCGCTCAATGGCGAAGACCTCCCGGGCCAGCCGGGCCAGAAGGGCCGTCTGGTACCCGCTGCCGCAGCCGACGTCCAGTACGCGGTGGTCGTCGCGGACGTCCAGTTGCTCGATCATCAGGGCGACGATGTAGGGCTGGGAGATGGTCTGCCCGTTCCCGATGGAGACGGGCCGGTCCTCGTAGGCCTGCGGCCGGCGGGTGGGGGGGATGAACAGCTCGCGGGGCAGTTCGGCGAAGGCGTCGAGGATTCGCTGGTCGGCGATGCCCCGCATGCGGAGCTGGTCGCGGACCATGGCCACCCGCTGCGGCAGCGTCTTGTGGGCGTCGAATGTCATCGCCGGAGCATTATACGCGCTTCCCGCGGCCGGCACAGGGAGAGCGGCTCATGGGCAAGCAGAGCATCATCACGCTGTTGACGGACTTCGGGTGGTCGGACCCGTACGTGGCGGTGATGAAGGGCGCGATCTTCACCATCCTGCCCGACGCCCACCTGGTGGACATCGGCCATGACATTCCTCCCGGCGACGTGCTCGGCGGGGCGTACGCCCTGGGCCAGGCCCTGCCGTACTTCCCGCCCGAGACCGTCCATTGCGTCGTGATCGACCCCACGGTCGGTTCGCAGCGCCGCGTCCTCGCCGCCCGGTATGCCGGGCAGTTCGTCGTCTTCCCCGACAACGGCGTCATCACCATTGTCAACCAGGACCAGCCCCTCGAGCAGATCGTTCTCGTCCAGGACGAGCGGTACTTCCTCTCCCCGCTGGTGTCCACCACCTTCCACGGGCGGGACATCATCGCGCCCGTCGCCGCCCGGATCGCCTCGGGGCTGCCGCTGTCCCGCCTCGGCCCGCCGCCGGATACCATGGAGCTGCTGGAGCTGCCCGGGATGGAGCTGGGCGCCGACGGCGTGGTCTCCGGCAAGATCGTCCACGTCGACCGGTTCGGAAACCTCATCACCAACCTGCCCGAGGCGTTCCTGGCCGGGACCTTCGGCAGCCTCTCCGCCTGCCAGGTCACCTGCGCCGGCCGGGGCGTCGGGCCGATCCTGCGGACCTACTCCAGCGTGCCTCCGGGCGCCCCGCTGGCCCTGATCAATTCCGCCAACCTGCTCGAAATCGCCGTCAACGCCGGCAGCGCCACGGTTGACCTCGGCGCCGACGTCGGCGACGATGTGCAGGTGCGCAGGGCCGAGCCCGGGAGCCAGGAATGAACCAATCCGTTCTCGCGGCAGGGACGCTGCTGTGTGTAGCGCTGGCCGCATCCGCCGAAGACCTCGTCCCGTTCGTGATCCCCGAGCGGGTCCATCCGGAGAGCCTGATCGCCATCCCCGATGGACCCCCGATCTACCCCGACGGGCCGCGGGTGGTCGTTCGCGACGGGCATTTCTTCCGCGACGGCAGGCGCGTGCGGATCTGGGGCGTCAACCTGTGCTTCGGGGCGTGCTTCCCCTCGCGCGCCGACGCCCCGCACGTCGCCCACCGGCTGGCGGCGGCGGGGATCAACAGCGTCCGCTTCCATCACATGGACAACTCCGCCTTCCCCCGCGGCATAGGGGACCCCAAAGACCCGATGAAGCTGTCGGCCGAGGCCCTCGACCGGCTGGACTTCTTCATCGACCAGCTCGCCAGCCGCGGCATCTACGCCAACGTCAACCTGCACGTCTCGCGGACCCACAGCCGGTATCTCCGCCTGCCGGACGCCGACAAGCTCCGCGGCTACGACAAGATCGCCGACCTGTTCACCCCCGAGCTGATCGACGCCCAGAAGCGGTACGCCCGCGACCTGCTGACCCACGTAAACCCTTACCGGAAAGTCCGCTACGCCGACGACCCCGCCGTCGCCTTCGTCGAGATCAACAACGAGGACAGCCTGTTCATGTGGGGCGCCGACGATACCCTCCGCTCGCTCCCGCCGCACTACGCCGGGCTGCTGCGGCGGCTGTATGCGGACTGGCTGAAGGGGCGCTACGGCGGCGAGGCGGGCGTCCGCGCCGCCTGGTCGGCCGGGGCCGTGCCGTTGGGGGAGGACCTGACGGCCGATCCGACCTTCCGCACCATGGCCGGCGGCGGGGGGCAGGCGAAGTGGCATCTCATGGGCCATGCCGGCTGTGCCGCCACCGCCGCCGCGACGCCCGCGGGACGGCGTCTCACCATCGACAAGGCCGACGACACCGGCTGGCACATCCAGCTCACCCAGGGCGGCCTGAAGCTCAAGGCCGGCGGGTACTACACGCTGACCTTCCGCGTCCGGGCCGACGCGCCCAGGGCCATCAGCTTCAACGTCATGCAGGACCACGAGCCGTGGCGGATGCTCGGCCTCAACCGCGCCGCCGACGTGGGGAAGGAATGGACGACCTTCCGGGAGGGCTTCACCGCCTCCGCCGATGACGACAATGCCCGCGTGACCTTCCAGTTCGGCGGGTCGAAGGTGCCGGTGGAGATCGCCGACGTCCGCCTCCGCCCCGGCGGCAGGGAGGGACTGAGGGACGGCGAGTCCATCGAGGACGCCACCGTGGCGGTGTTCGCCGACAGCGCCACCGACGCCCGCACGCTCGACCGCTGGCGATTCCTGGCCCAGACGGAGAAGGCCTACTTCGACGGCATGAAGGCGTTTGTCCAGAAGGACCTGGGCTGCAAGGCCCTGGTGACCGGCACGATCGTCTTCGGCCCGCTGGGCCTGTATGGCCAGAGCGACATGGACTACATCGACGGCCACGCCTACTGGCAGCACCCGCACTTCCCGGGCCGGCCGTGGGACCCGGGCAACTGGACCATCGAGCAGAAGGCGATGGTGGACCACCCCGACCAGTCCACGCTGTTCCGCCTGGCCGCCCAGCGGCTGGAGGGCAAGCCGTACACCGTCAGCGAATACAACCACCCCGCCCCCAACGACTTCCAGGCCGAGTGCGTCCCCATGATCGCCACCTATGCCGCCAGCCAGGACTGGGACGGGGTGTGGCTGTTCGCCTACTCCCACGCCGCCGACGACTGGAGCCACGACGCCATCCGCGGCTTCTTTGACATGGACCACAACCCCGCCAAGTGGGGCTTCGTCCCGGCCGGGACGGTGATCTTCCGCCAGGGGGGGATGCAGCCCAGAGAGGGCGGCATGGTGTTCCCACTGGCTCGAACGCCCGACATCCTCTCCGATCTGGCCAAGCTGCAAATGCGGCACGGCGGCAACATGGCAGCGGCCGTTTGCGAGCTGTGGGACATCGAGCAGGGCAGGCTGCTGCTTCAGCCCAGTGCCGTGGCGATTCGGTCCGGGCCGGTGCCGGTGACCGGCGGGCCTACGGCGCGTCCGCCGGCATGGGGCATGAATCGGCAGACGGGGCGTCGTTGGTTCCGTTGCGTCGTCCCCGCCGCGGGCGTGTGGGTGGGCTTCGCCGGCCAGGACGAGGCGCCTGTGCTCGGGCTGAAGACGAGCTTCGCCGCCGTCGCGGCCGTCCCGCTCGACGGCAAGGAATTGGACAAGACCTCGAAGGTCCTGGTTACCGCCCTGGGCCGATGCGAGAACACGGGGATGAAGTTCTCTGCCGACCGGCGGACCGTCGGACGGGATTGGGGTTCCGCGCCCGTTCGGATTGAGCCGGTCGAGGGAGTTCTGGCGGTCGTCCTGTTGGGGGGCAAGGGCTGGCGCTGCCAGGCCCTGGGCCCCGACGGCCGGGCGGTGTCGGACGTGCCCGTGGCTCCCGCCGATGAGGACGACGGGACCGGGGCGACACTGAAGATGTCGCCCAAGTACAAGACGATGTGGTACCTGTTGACGCGGGAGTGACGCGGCGCGCCCCGACACGGATGGTGTACCAACGACGCGAAATGGCAAGCCGAGTGGCCGCTCGGCTTGCCATTTCGCGTCGTTGGTGTTGCCCCATTAAATCGTTGACGTTACCCCGTCTCGCCTGAGATCAACCCAGGTCGATGACCGCCTCAACCCGCGCGTCGCCCAGGGACGCGGTGGTCTGCTCCCACGATCGCAACCCGCTGGTGGTGTCGAGGGCGCTGACGTTGTGCGCCCCGGCCGCACAGGCGTAGTCCGCCGCCGTCGGCAGGTCCGCCCCGCGGAGCAGGCCCGCCAGGAAGCCCGCCACGGCCGAGTCGCCCGCGCCCGTCGCCGAGACCACCTTCTCCACGCGGTAGGACGGACGGAAGAACTCCCCGTCCACCCACGCCGACACCGCCGGGGCGGCGGAGCCCATTTGGCCGATGCGCCCGGCCCCCGCGCTGCGGACGTACAGGCCGTGCCGGCCGCATTTGATCATCACCACCGCCGCCCCCATCTCCAGACACCCGGCCGACAGATCGCGCAGCAGGGCCGGCGTGAGCTGGTCGAGCACGTCGCCTCGCGCGATCATCCGGCCGTACTCGTCTCGCCGCAGCATCAGCGCCAGTTCCTCGACACTGGGGGCGAAGACATCCACGCGCGGCAGGGCGTTGGCGAGGATTTCCGGCCAGCGGGCCCGGCCCGTCGGTCCCGACGGGTCCGGCAAGGCCATGTCCAACGCCGTGGTGACGCCCTTCGCCTTGACCCGCCCCAGCAACTCGGCCAGTTCCTCCCCGCCGCCCGCGTACATCCGCGCCATCAGCGGCGGATAGCCGAAATAGAAGAGCCGCGCCTTGGCGACGAGGTCCAGATCAACGTCGTCGGCGCCGAACGTGTCGTTGGCGCCGGGGCAGTGCAGGAAGATCCGATCCGTCCCCGGCGGCGCGAGCACGACGGTGTAGCTGGTGCTCTCGCCCGAGGCCACACGCATCCCGGCTGCACAGTCGGCCGAGAACCCTCGCAGGACATCCAGCAGCGCTCTGCCCAACACGTCGTCGCCGCACTTGCCCATCATCGCCACCGACAGGCCCAGCTTGCGCGCGCTGAGTCCGACGTTGGCGGCGCCGCCGCCGGTCGAAACGGCCGCACGGTCCACCACCACCAGGCTGCCGGGCCTGAGCAGCTCCTCCAACGAACGCTTCGCCGCCGACGCGACGAACTTCGGCGTGACGTCCAGGCAGATGTGACCCGCCGAGATCAGATCGATCGACCGACCCATCGATACATCTCCTACCCAAAGCCGCCCGCCCAACGTAGCAGAAGCCCCCGCGCCGGTCAACCGGACCCGGCGCCGCCTTCCGCACCTCCTCCGCGCCTTCCCCGTCCGCTCTTGCGCCCTAAGCCTTTTTTGATAAGGTCCTTGCACCCGAAGCCGCACCCCGTATCCCCGCTCAGCCGCCCGATTCGCCCCCGGATCCGCCCGCGCGGAATCCCGGCCGGACCCATCGGTGAATATGCCATTAACGGCGTGTAAAAGAAGCACTTACGCGACGACACCCGCCCGAATGCTATTTTTTTCTTTGCGTTGACACCCCCAACACCCATGGCTATACTTCCGACATCCGTTGCAGGGATGACTCCCGCCTCGCGGGCGACAAGATATGGCTGATGTTTCCA
>DASRZG010000399.1:0-5591 GCA_035686585.1 Phycisphaerae bacterium | reverse complement strand
CCGGCGGACCGCCCCCGGGTCGCGGAAGAAGAAGCCGTACGCCCCCGCGCCGACAATAGCCCCGACCGCCGCCACCACGGCGGCGATGAGCAGGCCACGCGGAATCGCCCCCGTCCCGGCCCCTCGCCTGTCTGGGGGCATCCAGACCATCATGCGTCCTTCTTCTTTCGGGCTCCTCGGCTGTTCGGGCCTACCGCAGCGTCTTGAGGTACGGGGCGATCCGGCGCATCACCGCCACCTCGTCGCCGTCCTCGCCCTCGTATTCGACCGACAGGAACCCGCGGAAGCCGGCCTTGGCCAGGATGGTGTGGATCTTCTGCCAGTCGAACTCGGCGTCCCTGCCGTCTTCGCCCACGTTGAAGAACTTGGCGTGGACGATCGAGGCGTGCGGGGCGGCGCGGGCGATCTGCTCGTACGTCTGCGGGCCCACCTGGCTGGTCGGGGGGAAGTTGCCCGTGTCCAGCGTGAGCTTCAGATACGAGCTGCCCACGTCGGCCAGCAGGCTCAGCACCTGCTCGGCGGTGGTCTTGCCGTGGTTCTCCAGCGCCATCACCACGCCGCTGGCCTGGCCGATCGAGGCAACCTCGCCCATCGCCCGGCGGACCTTGGCGTACAGCGCGTCCCCGCCCGCCTCCAGCTCCGGGCCCGACCCGGCGAAGAACCGCACCCGCGGGGCGCCGAGGTAGACGGCCACGTCCACCCAGCGGGCGATCTCCTTGACCTCGTGGCGCCGCTTGTCATCGTCGGCGACCGTCAGGTGCCCGCCGGCCGAGACCATCGCGATCGTCAGGAACCGGTCCGTGCACGCCTTCTTCAGCTTGTTCAGGTACTCCTTGTCGGTGCTCGGGAAGTGGTTGGACAGCAGCTCCACCCCGTCCAGGCCCAGCGCCGCGCACTCGTCCAGCCAGCTCATCTGGTCCATCTTCCCGGCTGCGATCGTCCGGTGATAGGTCCACGAACTGCATGAGGTCTTCATTCAAGGCTCCTGTTTCATGCCCTGCGGGAGGGCGACCGGTAAGGAATGTCCCCCCTGTGCGGGGGCGTGTCAAGTGGAGAGGGATTGCGGAATGACGATTGTCGATTGTCGATTGACGATTGACGATTGACGATTGACGATTGGGTTACCCCACGCCCACGCCCACGCACTGCGCTGCGTGGGACATGTCCCCGAACCCAAGACCCGGGACTCGCAAACTCTCGGACTTCCTCTCTCACCCCCCAACCCTTACCATGCAGACCCGCATGAGAAACCTGGCACTGACATTGATCCTGGCGGCCGCCGTCTGCGGTTGCTCGAAGTCCGAGGGGAGGAAGAAGATGGTCCGCAAGCACGTCGACGGCGAATGGTTCCGGCGGTCGCTGGTGGAGGACAATCTCTCGCACTGGCTGGCGGCGGCCCCGCGGCCCAACGGGTTCTTCGCGGCGACGCTCGACCGCCAATGGAAACCGGCGGACGAGCAGGTCGGGACGCTGGTGTCGCAGTCCCGGCTGGTGTTCGTGATGGCGGCAGGCCATGACGTAACGGGCGAGCAGGCGTACCTCGACGCCGCCCGCAAGGGGGCCGACTTCCTGCTGGCCCACTTCCGCGACGGCGAGCACGGCGGGTGGCTCTGGTCGGTCGACCCCGACGGCGAGCCGGGCAAGACGTACAAGGACTCCTACGGCCACGCCTTCGTGATCTTCGCCCTCGCCCACGCCACCCGCGTGACCGGCGACGGCAAGTACGCCGCGGCCGCCAAGGAAACGTGGGAGACGATGAAGGCCCGCTTCCGCGACGAGGCGGGCGGGTTCCGCCGCCAGGGCTACCGCGACTGGTCCGGCATGAGGGGCTGCTCCCAGAACCCCATGATGCACCTGTTCGAGGCCCTGCTGGCCCTGCACGCCGCCACGGGCGACGAGGCCATCCGCCGGGACGCCTCTGGGCTCGTGGAATTCATCTTCGGCCGCCTGTACCAGCCCGCCGGCGGCTACCTGCCGGAGGCGTACGACGCCGACTGGAAGCCCGTGCCCGACGACGCCGGCGGGTACATCGACCTGGGCCACCAGTTCGAGTGGGCCTTCCTGCTGTCCCAGGCCGCCCGCCAGGGGCTGGACGCGAAGTACCTGGACATCGCCCGCCGGCTGCTGGACTACGGCATGGCCCACGGCTACGACGCCGCCTCGGGCGGGATTTTCGGCAGCGCCGACTACAGCGGCAGGGCGCGGTCGAAATCCAAGGGCTGGTGGCAGCAGTGCGAGCACCTCCGCGCCCTGATGCGCCACGCCTCCGACCACGGCAGGGACGACCTCTGGCCGGCGTTCGAAAAATCCCTGGCCTTCGTCCGCGAGCACTTCCTGGACGCCGAATACGGCGGATGGTACGGCTCCTACGATCCGGACAGGCCACAGGCCGACCAGGCGAAGGGATCCCCCTGGAAGACGGGCTACCACGCCACGGGGATGTACCTGGAGGCCTTGAGGATTGTCGAATGACGATTGTCGATTGGCGATTGAACCGCAGGTTCCGTCGGGTGCCCCGGACAAGCCGCAGTTCGGCTTGTCCGGCTTGCAGCCGTGGCGGAAGGGCGCCGGACAAGGCAAACAACGCCCCCAACGGGGCAGGCTTGTCCGGGGCACCCAGCCTTTTCCGGGCAAGGGCAGACGGAAATGTCTCTTGACCGGGTGGGTCGGCTTCCGATAATTCAATGACGAGGCAACGATGATCCGTCCCAGTGACAGCCCGGCCTTGCTTAATCTGCGGGGGCTGCTGCTGCGCTGACGGATCGCGGGCCGGAACAACCAGCCATCCAGCCCCGCGATTCGGACCCGAACGCGGGGTCTTTTGCTTATATGCGACGCCCGGGGAGCCCGGGGCGGACAGGTGAATCCGTGATGGAGGCGACTTGACATGGCAGGCTACGACTTCCGGAAAATCGAGCCGAAGTGGCAGGCGTACTGGCGGGAGCAGGGGACCTTCCGCCAGCCCAACCCGTCCGACGAGGACTTCGTCGACCGGCCCAAGTTCTACGTGCTGGACATGTTCCCCTACCCCTCCGGCGCCGGGCTGCACGTGGGGCACCCGGAGGGCTACACCGCCACCGACATCGTCGCGCGGTACAAGCGGATGAGGGGCTTCAACGTCCTGCACCCGATGGGCTACGACGCCTTCGGCCTGCCGGCCGAGCAGTACGCCGTCGAGCACGGCGTGCACCCCCGCCAGACCACCTCCGCCAACATCGACAACATCGAGCGCCAGATCCGCATGTTCGGCTTCAGCTACGACTGGTCGCGGCGGGTCTCGACCACCGATCCGGACTACTACCGCTGGACGCAGTGGATCTTCGAGCGGATGTTCAACAGTTGGTACGACCCCGCCGCCGACGCCGCCCGGCCCATCGAGGAGCTGATCGACCGGCTCCAGGCAGGCGAGCTGATGGTCGACCTCGGCGGCAACGTGGTGCCCGCGCCCGCCAGCGAGGACATCCGCGCCGTCACCGGCGACGTCGGCGGGCTGATGCGGTTCCACCAGCTCGACGCCGACCAGCAGCGCCGCTTGATCGACGAGCACCGCCTGGCCTACATGGCCGAAGTCCCCGTCAACTGGTGCCCGCAGCTCGGCACGGTCCTGGCCAACGAGGAAGTCACCAACGAAGGCCGGAGTGATCGGGGCGACTACCCCGTCTACCGCCGCCCCCTGCGGCAGTGGATGCTGCGGATCACCGCCTACGCCGACCGCCTGCTGGCGGGCCTGGACGACCTCGACTGGCCCGAGCCGATCAAGCTCATGCAGCGGAACTGGATCGGCAGGAGCACCGGCGCGGAGGTGGACTTCCCTGTTGATGGTGGCACAGGTTTTCAACCTGTGGCCACACCGAGCTTCATAGCCACATCCAACCGCGATGAAGCCGAACGCCCGCCTCTGTCGGCCCGGACCTTTCAGGGATTCGATCCGTACCCACCGGGAGAGCCGGCTTCGCCCAACCTGATGAAGTCCATTCGAGACTTGCCCCATATCACGATGCCCGGCGCAACGTACTTCGTGACGTTCCGCACGGTGCCGGGGCTTCAGATGGATCCGGAGGACCGCAGCACCGTGTACGATGCCGTTCTTCACTGGCACGGGCAGCGGTGTGTCGTCTACGGCGCTGTGGTACTGGATGATCATGTTCACGCCATCCTCCGGCCCCTGGAAGGGTTCGAGCTGTCCGACATCTTGCGAGGCGTGAAACGCCACTCGTCCCGCGAGATGAACGAACGAAAGGGGCGGACCGGACCGACCTGGCAAAGCGAAAGCTTCGATCACATTATTCGAGACAGCGCCTGGCTCACGCGTTTCATCTATTACCTCTGCGACAACCCTGTTAAGCGAGAGCTTGTGTCCTCGTTTCATGAATACCCATGGCTGTTCATCAACGCCGAGGAAGTGGTCGATGAGGACGGCGAGCCCTGGGGCCACAGGTTACAAACCTGTGCCACCCACACCATACAGGTCTACACCACCCGCCCGGACACGCTGTTCGGCGCCACGTACATGGTGCTCGCCCCGGAGCATCCGCTGGTCGAGGAGATCACCACCGACCAGCAAGGCGACGCCGTGCGGGCCTACGTCGACCGGGCCATCCACAAATCCGAGCTGGAGCGGACGGCCGAGACCAAGGAGAAGTCCGGCGTCTTCACCGGCGCCTATGCGATCAACCCCGTCAACCGCCAACGCATCCCGATCTGGGTGGCGGATTACGTGATGATGGGCTACGGCACCGGCGCGATCATGGCCGTGCCCGCTCACGACACGCGCGACCTGGAGTTCGCCGAGCAGTTCGGCCTGGAGATCATCCAGGTCGTCCAGCCGCCCGAGGGAACCGACTGGCGCGGGTACGTCGGCGACGGCGTCGCCGTCAACTCCGGGCCCTACGATGGGCTCCCCACAGCCGAGTTCAAAGAGAAGATCACCGAATGGCTCCAGGACAACGGCCTGGGGCAGGCGGCGGTCAACTACAAGCTCCGCGACTGGCTGTTCAGCCGGCAGCGGTACTGGGGCGAGCCGTTCCCCATCGTTCACTGCGACAACTGCGGGGCGGTGTCGGTGCCGGCCGCCGAGCTGCCGCTGGAGCTGCCGGAGATGGAGGACTTCACCCCGGCCGCCTCCGACGACCCCGACGCCCCGCCGGCCCCGCCGCTGGCCAAGGCCGAACAATGGGTCAGCACCACCTGCCCCGTCTGCGGCGCCCCGGCCAAGCGCGAGGTTAACACCATGCCCCAGTGGGCGGGCTCCTGCTGGTACTACCTCCGCTTCACCGACCCGACGTGCCAGGACGGGCCGTTCTCGGCGGAGGCCGAGAAGTACTGGATGGGACCCGACGGCATCGACCTGTACGTCGGCGGGGCCGAGCACGCCGTGCTGCACCTGCTGTACGCCCGCTTCTGGCACAAGGTGCTGTACGACCTGGGCGTGGTCTCGACGGACGAGCCCTTCCACAAGCTGTTCAACCAGGGCATGATCCGCTCGTTCGCCTACCGCGACGGGCGCGGGGTGTACGTCGGCTACGACGACGTGGACCTCTCCGGCGACAAGCCCCGCCACCGCACCACCGGCGAGGAGCTGTCCGAGGCCG
>DASRZG010000398.1:0-10271 GCA_035686585.1 Phycisphaerae bacterium | reverse complement strand
GGGCCGTGTCGGGAGGGCCGGCGGCGGAAGCTTCCTGCTGGCCTCGCCGCTGAAGGCACTGGCGGACTACGTCTATGTTCACAAGCGGGATTGGGATTCCGCCGGTCCCGTCATCGAAAGCATGCGCGTGGATGAGGCGTCTCTGGGCAGCATCGAGGCCACGGCCTTCGACCGGCTCAAGGACAACTACTCGTCCCGGCGGGTGCGGCGTTTCCTGGAAGGCCTGCGAAGGGACTTGAGGCGATGAGCGTGGCGATGATCCAGGATCGGCTGGACGGGTATGGCTGCCGATCGACCCTGGAGGTGGAGCAGGCCCTGCGCGAAATCACGCAGGAGGTCGTGCTGGCCTCGCTGGGACGGACGGGCTTCTTCCAGAAGGCGGCGTTCCAGGGCGGTACGTGCCTCCGCGTGTTCCACGGCACGAACCGCTTCTCGGAGGATCTCGACTTCGCGCTCCAGGGGCCGGACGCGTCATTTGGCCTCGGACCGTACCTGGACACGGTGGCAGACGAGCTGAAGGCCTATGGCTACGGCCTGGAGATGGACGACCGTTCGAAGGCGGACCGGGCGGTCCGAATGGCCTTCCTGAAGGATGACTCGCTGGGCAACCTGCTCCGGCTGGACTACCGCCCGACGGCCGGGCCTCGCAGGAAGCTGCGCATGAAGCTGGAGGTGGACACCAGCCCGCCGGCCGGGGCTGCGTACGAGATGAAGTACCTGGACTTCCCCTTCGCCTCGGCTGTATGCGCCTTCGACCTGCCCAGCATGCTGGCGGGGAAGATGCACGCCCTGCTGTGCCGTCCCTACGTCAAGGGGCGGGACTGGTATGACTTCATCTGGTTCACCGCCCGCGGGACGCCGGCGAACTACCGCCTCCTGTCGGCGGCGCTGGCGCAGATGGGGCCGTGGAAGGACCAGTCGCCCTCGGTTGACCGGGACTGGTGCGTGGAGCAACTGCGGGCGAGGATTGAGGCCGTCGACTGGAAGCATGCCGCCGAGGAGGTCCGCCGATTTCTCAAGCCCGGCGAGCTGCCCTCGCTGGAGATCTGGGGCCGGGAGTTCTTCCTGCACCAGGCGGAAAAGCTGCCCTGAGGGGCGCACACGCGCCCTGATCTGGGCCAGGACGTGGAGCAGGGGGAGGGGATTGGTGGGCACTGTGCTTTCGTCCGGGGTGCAATTCAGTTGCTCGCCCTGGGATCTTGCGTAAGGTAGGAACGGGGCCCCATCCGGACCAGCCGTTCAGGAGATGATCGCATGACAACGGACCGCACGAATGGCACGGGCGCATCCTGTGGCTCCGCCGTGACATGCTGCGGCGTGCTGATGCTGCTCTTGTCATCGTTTGCGCATGGCTGTGCTGCGCCGGCGGGGCCCGACGAACTGAACTACCCGCTGTACCAGCCGCTGGTGAATGGGCGGCTGGTGACCATTGAGGTGATCTGCGTCAACGGCGCCCGGACGCCCGGCAAGGCCATCGAGAAGGCGGTGGCCGCCTTCGGCAAACACGTCGCCGGGGAGGTCCGGATGCGACAGGGCAAGCCGGTGCGATTGGCGGGCGAAGAGAACGGCGCGATCTCCCACAGCCAGGTGGTCCGCGTCGCCCGGAGCCGCCCCGCCTGCGGCCCGTCGGATATCACCATCTACGTCGTGCCTGGGATGGTCCCTCGGGGCAGAGGCCTGATGCTGGGCCTGGCGGATGGCGGTCACGTGGTCATCATCAACGCCGAGGCGACGAAGCATCCTCCGCCGCTGGTCTCCCGCGAAGGCTGGTGTCGCCTTGTCGTCATGCACGAGCTGTGCCACGCACTGCGCGTGCCGTCGGACCGCTCGCGCGCCTGGTCCGCTCGTCACTGCACTCGCCCGGACTGCGTCCTCTACCCGCGCCCCGACCTCCGCGCCGTCCTGACGGCCATCGTCCGCCTCGGCCCGCCCATGGACCTGTGCGGCGCCTGCCGGCGCGAGGTCCATGCCGCCCGCCAGGCCCACCGAGGCGAGCTGATCGACCCGGATGCCGAGACGCTGCTCGACTGGCTGAACGAGATCGTCCGGTTGAATCCCCGGAGGGCCCTTGGCTACCTCATGCGAGGACAGGCCCAGGCGCAGTCGGGGAACCACGCCCAGGCCGCCAGGGATTTCGCCACCGCCGCCGAGGTCGCCCCGGACAACGCCATGGCCTGCAACAACCTGGCCTGGCTGCTGGCCACGTGCGGGGACGACAAGGTGCGCGACGGTCCCCGGGCCGTCGAGTTTGCCCGGCGCGCGTGCAAGCTGACATCATGGAAAGACCCCAACCTGCTGGACACCCTCGCCGCTGCCTGCGCAGAAGCGGGCGAGTTTGACCAGGCTGTCCAGCACCAGCAGAAGGCCATCTGGTTGGCCGGCAAGAACGCTCCGCGCTTCCAGGGCCGCCTGAAGCTGTATCGTCAAGGCAAGCCGTTCCACGCACCCAAGCGCTGAATCGACGGGGAGAGCGAGGGCAGTTCTGCGCTCCCGGGCGTGACAGAGCGGTCCGATCGGCGGCTTATTCCCGGTCGAAGACGTCGCGTTCGATTTCGCGTTGGCAGCGGGAGAGGTACTCGGCGGCGGAGATGTGCTTGGGGGAATCGGGCTCGAGCATGAGCAGCCCGAAGTTGCGGTCGACAATCTGCGAGGCCTCGTCCCACTCGGGGATTTTGCGCTGGAAGCGGACGTGCTCGATCGCCCCGGCGAAGATGGATTCGTCCCAGGGCGTGTCGGGGCGGTTGAAGTAGGGGCTTTGGGCGACGGCGCGGCGGACGGGGACGTGGTAGGCCTCCTTGGCCAGCAGGCGCTGGGCGTCCTCGCCGCAGAGGTACTTCAACAGCCGCCAGGAGACGTCGGGGTGTTTGGTGGCGGCCGAGATGACGAAGCCGTCGCAGTAGAAGCGCGTCCACCGCCCGCCCGGGCCGGCGGGGAAGTACCCGATGCCCCAGTCGACATCCACGTCGGCGGCCCACTGGGCGGAGTACGGCCCGCCGCGGATGATCGCCAGCCGCCCGATGGCGAACAGCTCCTGGTTGGCGGGCATCTCGGTGGCGCCGCTGGCGACCGCGCGGGGGGTGTACGGCAGCAGCGAGAGCATGTACTCGATGCCCGCCAAGGCGCCCGGCGAATCGCACGCCGCCCGCCATTCGGCCTCCCCGCCGGTCATCTTGCGCCCGCATCGGCCGCAGGTGGCCGTGTCGGGCTCGGCGACATCGGGCACGTCATTGCGCCGCCCGCACTGGGGGCAGACGATCGCCTTCTGGAGGATCGTCCCGCCGCCCTGCCACAGGCTGCACATGGCGTGGGAGGAGTTGTCGCGCATGTACCCGTACCGCTGCACGGTCTGGCCCTTGACCGTCGCCGGCCCGGTGCAGCGGCGGACGGTCTCGGCGAACTGCTCCCAGGTCCATTTCGTCGGGTCGTAGTCGATCCCCGCGTCGCGGAGGGCCTGGCGGTTGTACAGCAGCAGCGAGCACCCCCACCCGAACGGCAGGCCGTAGGTCTTGCCCTTCCAGCGGAAGCTCTCGGCCGCGGGGGCGTAGAACGGGGCGGTGTCGTAGCCTTCGCGGGCGATCAGCTCGTCCAGGCACAGGTAGTGCCCGTCGTCGGCGAAGACGGTGAAGTAGTCGTCGTCGCTGAAGAACACGTCCGGCGCGATGTCCGCGACCAGGTCGCGCTTGATGATCTGGCGGAAGTCCCCGACGTTGGGCTCGAGCTTGACGTGGATGTCGGGGTTGAGCTCCATGAACCGGTTGGCCAGCCGGCTGAAGAGGGAGATGGCCTTGACGTCGCCGGGGAAGGCGAAGCGGATCCGCGTCTGGTCTTCCCTGGCGGTCTCGCCCGGTTGGGTGGCCAGCAGGTAGATGCCCAGGGCGGCGATGACGATGACGGCGGCGAGGAAGGTGCGCATGGTTGGGCCTCACTCCTTCATTCCGCTGAGTTGGATGCCCCGGGTGAAGAACCGCTGGTTGAACAGGAACACCGCCAGCGTGGGCAGCATCACGATCAGCGACGCGGCCATCATGAGGTTGTATTGGACGGAGAACTTGTCCTGGAAGGCGCTGAGGCCGATGGGCAGGACTTTCATGTGCATGGACTGGGTGGCGAACAGGGGCCACTGGAACGCGCCCCAGCAGCCCAGGAAGGTGAAGGTGGCCAGCGTCGCCAGGGCGGGCTTGCTCAGCGGCAGGATCACGTGCAGCCAGACGCGGAGCTTTCCGCAGCCGTCGATGCGGGCGGCGTCCTCCAGGTCGGCCGGCAGGGACAGGAAGAACTGGCGGAGCATAAACGTGCCATACGCGCTGAACAGCAGCGGCAGGATCAGGGCGCGGTAGGTGTCGAACCAGCCCAGCATCTTCATCAGCACGAAGGTGGGCACGATGGTCACGGCCGCCGGGATCATCATCGTCGCCAGGTACATCAGGAAGAACTTGTCCCGCCCGGGCCATCGCAGCCGGGCGAAGGCGTAGCCGGCCAGGGCGCTGGTGAGCACCTGTCCCAGCGTCACCGCCAGGGAGACGAACAGGCTGTTGAGATAGAAACGCCCGAAGGGCATGGACTGCCAGGCCTTGCGGAAGGAGTACGTCCACCTCTGCCACGCCCGCGACCAGAGCGGCTCGGCCACGGCGGTCAGCTCGACCTTGCGGATCGATCGCAGCGAGACGTACCCGCCGTCGCCGGGCGGGTCGCGCCGGAGCGGGACCACCTCCCGGCCCAGCGGGTCGAACTGCTCCTGGCGGAAGTAGCAGTGGACCTCCTTCCAGCCCTCGAAGCCCACCGGCAGGTCGTCGGCGCGGTAGACGAAGCCGTCGCCGTGGACGGTCACGCGCAGGTGGTGGCCCGATCCGTCCCCGCGGAGCCAGAACGCCAGCATGCTGACGGGCGTGTCGGGCAGCTCGGCGGAGGAAAGGTCAATGGTGCGGTCCGGCGTCTGGTCGGCGGCGAAGTCTACCGCCATCGACAGACTGCCGGCGCCCTGGCGGGCGGCACGGTCGTCGCCGGCGGCGGTCTCGTCGAAGTCCCGCAGGACCACGTCCTCGAAATCCGGCGTGCTGGCGGAAAGGTAGTCCACGGACCAGCTTACCGTCGGATCGGCCGACGGCATCTTCGGCAGCCAGCGGTACGGCTCGCTGTCCATCGTCCGCTTGTCCTTCAGCGCGGTGCAGACCATCCACCCGAACGGCACGGCCATGGTCACCGCGCCGATCAGCAGCACCGCGCGGACCAGCGTCGCCTGGAGCAGGCTGAGCCGGCCGCGCCGGTATTTCCGCCATCGAAACTGCATGGTTTCATCGTCGCCGGACGGGTCCGCGGGCCCGCCCCGGCCTCAATAGTGCACCTTCCGCTGCCCGTAGCGCCAGTTGATCAGCGTCAGGACCAGGATGAGCGCGAACAGCACCCACGCGGCCGCGGAGGCGTAGCCCAGGTCCTGGTCCTGGAAGAAGGCCCGGTTGTAGATGAAGTAATCGACGGTCGTGGTCGCGCCGGCCGGGCCGCCGCGGGTCATGATGTACGCCTGCTGGAACCCGCCCTGGAAGCCGCGGATCACGCCCATGATCAGGATGAAGAACGTCGTCGGTCCGACCATCGGCCAGGTGATCGCCCGGAAGCGCTGCCAGGCGTTGGCCCCGTCGATCTCGGCGGCCTCGTAGAGCTGCTCGGGGATGCCCTGCAGCGCCGCCAGGTACAGCAGCATGGTCAGCCCGCCCATTTCGTGCCACCAGCCCATCAGGATGAACGCCGGCTTGGCGGTGCCGGCGTCGCCCAGCCAGTTCGGCGGCTGCCAGGTGAGCCACGTCTCAGGGCCGCCGACGGCGGCGACCACGCCGTTGAAGGCGTCGCGGGAGGCGATCAGGAACCGGTTGATCACCCCGATGTCCGGGTGGTACAGGGCCTGCCAGAGGATGTACAAGGCGATGGCGGAGGAGACCGTCGGCAGGAAATAGATCGTCCGGTGGACCACGATCTCCCGGAGCCGCTGGTTCAGCAGCATCGCCATGCCCAGGCACAGCACGATCCGCCCGCCCACGCCCCAGGTCATCAGGACGATCGAGTTCCACAGCGCCTGCCAGAACTGCGGGTCGCGTGCCTCCAGGTGGATATCCCTGCTCCAGTACGCCCGCACGCCCCACCCGGCCGCCAGCAGCGCCGCGACCATCGCCCAGCGGACGGGGATGCTCAGGCCGGACCACTTGCGGAGCAGGACCACGAGGGCGACGAGCAGGGCGACCGCCATCGCGATCCCCCCGACTACAGCAACGATCGACGCCTTCGTGGACAGCCCCAGCAGTTTGGAGAAATTGCCCAGCCCCACCCAGTCGATCGTCGCCAGCTCCAGGCGGTTGGCCCGCCACATGCAGAACCCCAGCACCAGGCTGGCGCTGACGGGGAGCACGACGAACACCAGCACCCCGATCAGGTTCGGCAGGCAGAACAGCACGCTGGTCAGCGTGTCGAGGCGCCTGGCAGTTTTGGCCGAGACCGTCCGCATGGCAGGTCCGGTCATTATCCCTCCGCCCCGGCCGCGCCGTCAAGCCGCCGCGGTTTGGGGGAGGGGGTTGATTGGCGGCAGTCGAAAGAATAAACTCGGAATTGAAATGGCCATTTGAATCGCGAGTTTGACGACGGTGGCATGACCGGCAGGAAAGCCAGGAACAAGTCGGGATCGGACACCCGCGGCCAGGTGTTGGCGGCGGCGTGCGAGGTGTTCGCCGAACGCGGCTTCGGCGGCGCGACGATCGCGGAAATCTGTGAGAAGGCGGGGGCAAACATCGCCACGGTCAACTACTATTTCCATGATAAGGAAAGCCTGTACGTCGAGGCGTGGCGCGAGGCCTTCCACCGGGGGCTGGAGGCGTATCCGCCCGACGGGGGTGTGCCCGCCGGCGCCCCGCCGGCGAAGAGGTTACGGGGAAGGATCACGGCCCTGGTGCGGCGGGTTCACGATCGCGCCAACTTCGAGTTCCGGATCGTGCAGAAGGAGTTGGCCCACCCCACGGGGCTGTTGGACGAGGTGCTGCGGGAGTGCATCCGACCGCTGCGGCAAGGCATGGCGGACGTCGTGCGCGAGCTGCTGGGGGCGGAGGCGCCGGAGGTGCAGGTGGTCCTGTGCGCCCGGAGCATCGGCTCGCAGTGCATGCACATGCTGATGCACGGCCGGCCGGGGGCGGGCGGGGGCAGGGGCGCCCGGGGCGGGTCGCCGGCGGCGATGGACGTGGAGGCCGAGGCGATCGCCGACCACGTGGTCCGGTTCAGCCTGGCGGGGATTCGCCAGGTCCGCCGGGCCCAGCGGCGCGGCAACGGCGGAGGGACGGGAACGAAGCGATGACAGCCGGATTCAGGAGCAAACGCGCCCTGACGGCATGGGCGCAGATGGTGGCGCCGGCGATGCTGGCCGCGCTGGCGGGATGCTGGCACGCCCCGGCCGATGTGGCCGCGCCGGTGGCGCTGCCGGCGTCCTTTTCCGCGACCGGCCCGACCGCCGCGTCCGGGAAGTGGTGGACCGCCTTTGGCGACAAGGACCTGAACGCCCTGATGGCGGACGCCCTGGCGGGCAACCTGACGCTGCAATCGGCCTGGGATCGCCTGGACGCCGCCGAGGCCGTGGCGGCGCGGAGCGGCGCCGCCCTGTGGCCCCAGGCCGGCGGCAGTGGCGATAGGGTCCGGACCGTCCGCAAGTCGCTCGGGCTCCACCAGACCTACCGCACGGAATACTCCCTGGGCCTGTCGGCGTCGTACGAGCTGGACCTGTGGGGCCGGGTGCGCGCCACCCGAAATGCGGCCGTCCTGGACGCCCGGGCGAGCGGGGAGGACCTGGACGCGGCCGCGATCTCGGTGACGGCGGAGGTGGCGCGGGCGTGGTACCAGTTGATCGAGCGCCACGGGCAACTGGCGATCCTGGACGACCAGATCGAGACGAACGGGAAGTACCTGGAGGTGATCCAGTCGCGGTTCCGTGCCGGGCAGGCGTCGGCGGCGGACGTGCTCCAGCAGAAGGAGCTGATCGAGTCGGTCCGGGGCGAGCGGGTGGTCGTCGAATTGGCCATCCGCGTGCTGGCGAACCAGTTGGCGGTTCTGCTGGGCCGGATGCCGGGCGGGCCGGAGCTGGACGTGCCGGAGCGGCTGCCGGATCTCCCCGCGTTGCCGGCGACGCCGGTGCCGGCCGAGTGGATTCGCCGGCGGCCCGACGTCCGGGCGGCGGAGCTGCGGGTGCTGTCGGCCGACCGGCGGGTCGCGGCGGCGATCGCGGATCAGTTTCCCAAGCTGGCCCTGTCGGTCAGTTCGGACACCACCGATCAGCAGGTCCGCAACCTGCTGGACAACTGGGTGGCGGCGGCCCTGGCGAACCTGACGGCGCCGCTGCTGGACGGCGGGCTGCGCCGGGCGGAGGTCCGGCGGACGAAGGCGGACGCCGCCGAGCGGCTGCACGCCTATGGGCAGGTCATCCTGACCTCGGTCCGGGAGGTGGAGGACGCCCTCTCGCAGGAGGCCCGGCAGGGGGAGTACGTCGAGAGCCTGCGGAAGCAGTTGAGGCTGTCCGAGCAGGCGACCGAGCAGACGCTGGCCAATTACACCAAGGGGGCGACGGACTTCACCCGATACCTGACGACGCTGCTTTCGTATCAGCGGCTTCAGCGGACGTGCCTGTCAGCCGAGCGGGACCGGTGGCTGTACCGCATCGACCTGTGCCGCGCCCTGGCGGGGAGCTGGCCGATGGATCGCCGCCCGCCGACGGTCGAGCCGGCGGAGCCGGCGGACAAGATCGAGATCCAGGAAACGGACCGGCCTGAGCCGCGGGCCCGAGTGGACAGGAGCTGAACGTGTCGATGGAGAACATGCCGACGAATCCCCCTCCGCTTTCGCCGCCGCCGACCGTGCCGCGCTGGGCCAGCTGGCTGGCCCGGCTGGCGCTGATGGGGGCGCTGCTGGCCGGCGGGACGTGGATCTGCTGGTATTGGCTGGCGCACCGGCCCGTGTCGCAGCGCAAGCGCCCGGAGCGCCGGGCGACGCTGGTGGAGGTCAGCCAGGTCGCCCCCGTGACGCGCCGGGTGGTCGTCCGCGCCATGGGCACGGTGGTGCCGGCGCGGGAGATCCAGCTCGCCGCGCAGGTCGGCGGGCGGGTGGTGGACGTCAACGCCGCCTTGACCCCCGGCGGGCGGTTCCAGGCTGGGCAGCGCATCCTCCAGATCGACCCGGGCGATTACCAGCTCGCGGTCCGCCAGCGATCCTGCGACCTGGTATGTGCGCAGTCTGAACAGACGGTGGAGGCGGGCCGGCAATCCGTCGCCCGGCGCGAGTACGAGCTGCTGGGCCAGGACGTTTCCGAGTCCGACAAGGAGCTGCTGCTCCGCCGGCCGCAGTTGGCGATGGCGGGGGCCGCTGTGGAAGAGGCGGAGGCGGCGCTGGAGCAGGCGAAGCTGAACCTGGAGCGGACCGTCGTGACGGCCCCGTTCAACGCGATCGTGCAGTCGCGCGGGGTGGACGTGGGCTCGCACGTGAATCCGGGCGCGGCCCTGGCGTCGATGGTGGGGACGGACGAATACTGGGTCCGCGTGTCGGTGCCCGCCCACCAGTTGCGGTGGATCGAGCTGGCCGGGGCGGACGGGCAGGGCGGCTCGCCGGTGCGGGTGTCCTGGGAGTCGGGATGGGGGCTCGGGGTGTCCCGGCGCGGTGTGGCGCAGCGACTGATGACCAACCTCGAAACCGCCGGCAGGATGGCGCAGGTGTTGGTGGCGGTCCGCGATCCGCTGGAGCTGGCATTGGCCCCGGACCGGCGGCACCCGCTGGTGCTGGACTCGTACGTGCGGGTCGAGATCGAGGGGCGGGAGGTGGAAGGCGTGGTGGTCGTGCCGCGCACGGCCCTGCGCGACGGCGGCAAGGTCTGGGTGATGGCCGGCGGGAGCAAGCTGGACATCCGTGACGTGACCATCGCCTGGAGCGGGGCCGAGGAGGTCTACGCCAGCAGGGGCCTGAACGCCGGCGAGAAGCTGATCGTCAGTGACCTGGGTGCGCCGGTGCAAGGCATGGCGATCCGCACGGCCGCCGCCGGCGCGGCGCCGGTCAACGCCTTGGCGGGCGGGGCGGACGCGCAGCCGGAGGTCCAGACCCCCGTCGGCGCGGACGGCGGATCGGGAGACCGGCCGTGACCGACACACGCGACCTGCATGCCCAGCGCGGACCCCTCGCGTGGATGGCGGGCCATTCCGTGGCCGCCAACCTCATCATGCTCATCTGCCTGGTGGGGGGCTTTCTTGCCCTGCTCCGCATCA
>DASRZG010000397.1:0-3647 GCA_035686585.1 Phycisphaerae bacterium | reverse complement strand
CGCGATGAACTGGTCCGGCGAGCCCTGGAAAGTCACCATCAGGCCCGGGATCGCCTGGCCCCTGGTCACGAGCTGCCCCTCGTCCAGCGGGGTCAGCGGGACGGGCGGAGCGGAAATCGGTTCGAGCGTCGGCGGCGGGGTGAGGGGCCTGCCGCACGCCGGGCAGGTTGCCTCCGCGCCCTCCGCTGGGGGATCGGCGAGCGGAGCGGAGCAATGGGGACATCGAACGATCGTGGACATCGCCTGGCCTCCACCAGGAATGTGACGTTTGCATGCCCCGTTGAGACCGCAGCCCGCGACCCCGCGGGGCGTCCGACTGACGCATATACACCACCCGGGCCCGGGATACAAGGCACGGCCTTGCCGCGGCGGCACGGCGGAGGCAGAATAGCGCCCGCCATGGGCGAACCCATCCAACAGCATGGGCCGATGATCGGCATTGTCGGCGGGGTCGGGCCTTACGCGGGCCTGGACCTGGCGCGGAAGGTCTTTGACGAGACCGCCGCCGCCAGCGACCAGGAGCACCTGCCGCTGGCGATGCTGTCGGTGCCCGAGATCATCTCCGACCGGACCGAGTTCCTGCTGGGCGAGGCGGCGGACAATCCGGGCGTCGCCATCGCGGAGGTGATCGGCAGGCTGGAGCGGATCGGGGCGACGGTGGTGGGCATCCCGTGCAACACCGCCCACGCGCCGGCCATCTTTGACGTCATCGCCGCGAGGCTGGCCGAGGCGAACAGCAAGGTCGCCTTGGTGCACATGATCGAGGAGGTTGGGCGGTACCTGGGCGAGCACTTCCCGCACTTGCGCAGGGTGGGCGTGCTGAGCACGACGGGCACCTGGCGGGCGGGCGTCTATGCCCAGGGCCTGGCGCCGCTTGGGATCGAGGTGATCGTCCCCGACGAGCCGCTCCAGACCCGCGCCGTCCACCCGGCCATCTACGATCCCGGCTTTGGCATCAAGGCCCGGGCTCACCCCGTCACGGCCCGCGCTCGTTCGCTGCTGGACGAGGCGGTCGCCTTCTGTCGCGGCCTGGGGGCCGAGGCAATCATCCTCGGCTGCACCGAGCTGCCCCTGGCCATCCCCGAGCCCCGCATCGGCGGGATGCCCGTAATCGACCCCACCCGCATCCTGGCCCGGGCGCTGATCCGCGAAATCGCCCCGGCAAGGCTCAGGTGAATCGATGCGCGGCAGGGCCCTTAGGGCAGATAGCACATCACGACATGGATCACTCCCACGGCGAGGTTGCCTGCCGAGTGCAGCAGGATCGGCACCAGCAGGCTGCCGCTCTTGAGGTAGGCCCAACCCAGCAGCAGGCCGGCCAGACAGTTGTCAACGCCAGGGTTCCCGTACAACACGTGCAGCCCGGCGAAGGCGACGCCGCTGGCGGCGATCACAACCCAAGGCCTGGCCACCGCGGCAGCGGCGGTGCAGAGCGTGAACCGGTAGATCAGTTCCTCGATGACTGGGGCAACGAGGCACGCGTGCAGGCCCCATCGCCAGAACTGAGATGGCTCCTGAAAGAGCCTGAAGTCGGAGAGCGGCCGGGGGTGGCTGACAACCGCGAGGTAGACGCCCGCGGCTACGAGGGCCGCAACCACAATGATACCCCCCATCAACAGCGCAGCCTTGACCCAGTACCGGCCTCCCTGGACGGCCTTGACGCGCCATCCGAGGGTCGGGCGGTCCCACCCCGCCAGATAGCCCAGCGAGCCCAACGCCAAGACGCCCCCGCACAAACGCAAGAGGTCTCCCGCCTCCAGGGCAACCAGCAACACGTCCAAGCCGATGAACATGACGGCGACCATGGCCGCTCCGGCCCGCCGTCGTGCGGACGTGCACAACGTCCTGCCGATCGAACTGTCCAATCCGCGTCCCTCCTTTCGCCAGGCGTCCACGCCACGGTCGTGTGTCACCGCCGGACCGTCGCGGTGGCGGCGAGGTCCAGGCCGTTGGTCTTTCCCGCCCGGAGGTGGTGGTAGGCGAGCCCGGCGGTCATGGCGGCGTTGTCGACGCAGTAGCGCATCGCGGGCATGCGGACGGCAACGCGGGCGGTCTTGCCGAGCTTCTCGGCGGCGGCGCGGAGGCCGGAGTTGGCCGCCACCCCCCCGCCGAGGATCAGCGTCCGGGCGGCGGTCGCCTTCAGGGCGCGGCGCATCTTGATCCGCAGCGTGTCCACCACCGCCGCCTGGAAGCTGGCGGCGATGTCGGCGACCTCATGCGGCGTCAGCTCGCCCGCGCCCCGCTCGACGCCCTTGCGGTGTGCCCCGGGCACGCCGCGGACGCGGTAGAGCACGGCCGTCTTGATCCCGCTGAAGGAGAAGTCCAGCGATTGGCCCTTCAGCAGGGGCCTGGGGAACCGGACGGCCTTGGGGTCGCCGTCGCGGGCGGCGCGGTCGATGGCGGGCCCGCCGGGATGGCCCAGGTGCAGGATGGAGGCGACCTTGTCGAAGGCCTCGCCGGCGGCGTCGTCGATCGTCGCCCCCAGCAGCTCCATCTCCGTCGGCGAATCGCAGCGGTACAGCGAGGTATGCCCGCCCGAGGCGATCAGGGCGACGGCGGGATAGTCGATCGGCTCCCCGTCCAGCACGGGCGCGTAGGCGTGGGCGTGGATGTGGTTGACGCCGATCAGGGGCTTGCCCCACACCCACGCCAGCGTCTTGGCGGCCATCAGGCCGATCAGCAGCGACCCGATCAACCCGGGCTCGTGGGCGACCGCCACCGCGGCGACCTGGTCGGGCTCGACACCGGCCTCGGACAGAGCCTTGGCGATGACCGTGTCAATCGCCTCCAGGTGCGCCCGGGAGGCGATCTCCGGCACCACCCCGCCGAAACGCTCGTGCAGCTCGAACTGCGTGGCGACCACGTTGGACAGCACCTTCCGCCCGTCGGCGACTACCGCGCAGCCCGTCTCGTCGCAGGTGGTTTCCACCCCGACAAGGATCGTCCCGACGGGATCGGTCACGGCGCCGCTCCTCGGGCGGGCCGGGAGGCGGCGATCCGCTCCGGGTCGGCCTGGCCGTCCAGAAGGAGCTTCACCGCGGCGGCGAGCTGCCGGTCGCCGCCCAGCAGGTCCCGGCGGAGACGCGAGAGATCCTCGCCCATCGTGGCCTCACCGGGCGGGGCGGGCATCACCATCGCCCCCAGCCACAGCCGCTCCAGCCGCCGGGCCGCCTGTGCGGTCAGTCGAACGTCCACGTCGGGCAGCACACGGTCGGGGAGATCGCCCGGGTTGCCGGCGGGCCGGGTTGCAGCCGCCGTCGTCGTCGGCTCCGGCGCGGGCAGGACGTATCGGCCCGTGGTCAGGTACAGCGTGCCCTGCCCGCCGCCGAGGGGAACGGCGGTCTGGACCGACCACTTGCCGTAGCTCGGCCTGCCCACCAGCAGGGCGCGGCGGTGGATTCGCAGGGCGCCGGCGAGAATCTCCGCCGCCGAGGCGGTCCGCTCGTCGATCAGCACCACCAGAGGCACCGGCGGGTAGGTGCCGGTGGGGTAGGCGTGATGAACGTAGGGCCGCCCGCCCCCGTGCACGGTGCGGACGATCTCGCCGGCGCTGAGGAACCGGTCGGCGATCTCCGCCGCCATCTGGAGCTGCCCGCCCGGGTTGCCACGAAGGTCCAGCACCAGCCCCCGCGGCTCGGAGAGGCTTC
>DASRZG010000396.1:0-10179 GCA_035686585.1 Phycisphaerae bacterium | reverse complement strand
CGCTGGATGCCTTCTTCCGCATGATCCAGTCGTGGGCGAAGAACAGAACGGCGCCCAGGACGGTCAGCAGGACGGCGCCCAGCAGGACAGCAACCGGGAGCAAAGGCTTGTTCCAGACGCTTTCCTTTTCCGCCATAGGTTGTGTCCCGGGATTGCACCGATTGCCTATCGGGCGGCCTCGCCCGCGGGATGGCGGAGGATCAGGATGATCTTGACGCCTTCGCCGCCCGCGTCCTGTATTGTATCGGCCGGGCGGAGCGTGACAAAACACTGGTGCTCCGCGTCCTTGTAGAACGTCAGCGACACGCCGTCGCGGCCGTTGGGCTTGTCGGTCCGGCGGGCGAGGCGGTAGCCGCCGGCGGGCAGGTGCTTCGTGTAGAACTCCTCCACCGGCCCGATCGCCCCGGCGGTGTAATAGCCGACGTGGTCCACCTCCCCGTCCACGACGTACTGGCGGAAGGCATACGTCCGCCGGGCGCCGTCGGGGGCGGCCTCGCCGGGGACGGGGCCCGTGATCTTGTCCAGGCCCACGTCGCCCAGCGGCCTGGCGATCAGGTCGCCCGGGCCGATCGGCCGGTCCCTGGGGTCGGTGTAGTCTTCGATCCCGGCCGAGTCGGCGACCTTCCTCTGGCTCGCGTAGCGGACGATGTCCCCGTCGGCCTCCATGGTGGTCGGGTCGCCGGCGACGGGCAGGTCGTGCCATCGATCGGACGGGTCCACCCATGCCGGGGCGGTTTCGGCGTCGGCGCTGCCGAGATCGCCCAGGCGGACCAGGGCGCCCCGACGGACGTCGCGGCGGACAATCCGGCCGGGGACCTCCCCCAGCTTGTCCTCGCCCGCCAGGTCCGCCATGGCGGCGAGCTCGTCTGGGGGCACGGTGGCGACGGTGAAGTCGGCGCGTTCGACGACGGCGCCCGGACGGAGGTCGCGCCGCCAGCGGAGCACGCGGACGTTCCGTGTGACGGCGGTCTTGCCGGGCCGGCAGCCTTCGATCGACATGCCGGCCAGCAAGGCCGATGCCGCCAGGGCGGCCGCGACGGCGATCCGTCGCGGTGCGGGTTGCGTCGTGTCCTGTCGCATCGTTCGTGAAGGAGCGTCGGGGCGAGCGGGGAACCTATTGGGCGTTCTTCGCCTTGTCGGGCCAGTGGGCCAGGTACAGCGAGCGGATCATCTGCGCCATGCCGTCGCCGGGGTCGGGGACGGCGGTGAGCCCGTTGTCCAGGTCGTCGTAGAACTGGTCTCGCAGCGTCGACCAGCAGACGGCCTCGTCGCAGCGCCAGGTGAGGCCCTCCCGGCTGTGCCGGGCGTGGAACGTCGGGCGGTCCGCCATGACCGCCTCCCACAGCGCCTTGCGCGCCGGGAACTCGGCGGTCACGTGGGCCCGGCGCCCCGAGGGGAACCGCTGGACGATCAGCTCGTCCGCCAGCCGCCCGGCGTTGTCGTGGACGTCGGCGGTCTCGTCGGCGAGGTCCTGGGGCGTGGCCATACCGGCGCGGGAGCCGTTGAGGCTGACGTTGTAGCCGCGGTTGCCCAGGCAGCCCTCGTTGATCTCGACCGTCGTGGGCCAGGTGCCCGTCTCGATCCGCCTCCAGGCGGCGTAGCGGTCGGCGACGACCATCTGGTGCTTGTGCAGCAGGGCCCAGCCGAAGAAGAAGGTCAGCGCGAGGATGGCGCCCAGCACGGGGATGACAAGGATGAACTCGATGAGGGCGGTGCCGCGGGCGTGGAGCCGGCCCTTCGCGCCGGGGGGGGCGAGCCGGGTTGTGCGGTTTCGCGCAGGCATGGTCTGGCCCTAATGGTGGAGCGACTGGTCCACCATGATCTCGTCGAACTTGGACAGGTACTCCTGGATGGCGCGGACCTGCACGGGGTCGACCTGCCCGGCGGTCTCGGAGGCGTTGGAGATGCCGGCCTCCATGTCCTGCATCCACCGCCCCCACTGGGTGACGGGGACGAGCTGCGCCTTCCAGTCCTGGGTCCACAGGTCCCAACTGGTGGTGTTGAACACCCCCACCTGGGCGACGGCGGCGACGCCGCGGAAGGGATTGTCGGAGCCGAACCGCGCCGGCCAGGTCCGCGCCGTGTCGGGCCTGCTGGCGACGCCGAGGTAGCTGTACAGGTCGCGCCGGACACCCTCGTCGTGGTGGGGTCTGGCGACGTCGTAGTCGCCGCGGGGGTGCTCCATCAGGATCGGGGCGGGCAGGTCGTTGCGGTCGGAGTAGTTGGACGGGTCGGTGATCTCCACCTCCCCGCCGACGTCGATGCCGCCGAAGACGTACTGGGCGATCATGTACACCTTCTGCCAGACGGGCTGGCCGGTGGCGTCGGTCTGCATGCGGATGCCGATGTCCCAGTCCTCGGTGGTCTCATAGGAGTACTGGTCCTCCCACACCCACTCGGAAAGCTGGGGGATCTTCCAGTCGGCGGCGTCGGCCCACCCGTCGATCCACATGGCGATGGGCAGCTCGTCGTTGGTGACGTAGGTGCCGCTGCTGAGGTAGTTGGGGTCGCCCTTGGGGTACCTGGAGCGGATCTCGACGAGGTAGTACATCGTCCGGGTGATCCGGGGCGCCCCGGGCGTGCCGGCGGCGGCCTGGGCGGCGAGGGTGCGGGCCTGAGGATAATCGGTCAGCCAGTGGGGGTAATGCAGGTACTTGGCCGTCTTGGACCCCCACATGTATTCCAGCTTGATGTCGGCGATCTGGCGGATGTAGTCGTGGAAGTAGGTGTCGGCCAGCTCGCCGGGGTAGTAGTCGCGGTTGTGCCACTGCCCCTGGGCGTAGCCGTGGATCCGCCGCATCATCCACGTGTAGGGCCCGTAGACGCTGTAGCCTTCCAGCACGCGCCCGATGGTGCGGTAGGACCAGTGCGCATTGGGGTTGGAGCTGTTGCCGCGGGCGCTGTTGCCGCGCCGTCGCCCGCCGACGTCCACGTTGCCCGTGGAGCCGCGGATCGCCCCGTGCCCGGGCCGGCCCGGGACGAGCCGGTCGCGCTCGCGGATGTCGCGGTAGCGGTAGTCCCGCCAGCGGAACAGGCGGTCGTAGGGCCCCAGTCGCTGGGGATAGGCGCGGTCGGGGATCAGCCCGCTCTTGACGGGTCTCTCGAAGTCGTTGAAGCTCGTCCGCGCCGCGGGCAGCTCCGGGTTGATCGGCACGACGAACGCCACCTCGGCCGTGTTGGCCTCCCCGAAGCGGGAGGCGTTCATCTGGCTGAGCAGGCCGGCGGAGGAGGCGGTCACCTGGCTGAATTCGTCCATGGCCTCGGCCGCCTGCCAGAGCCTCCCGTGGGGCGCCGGGCCCGCGTGCCCGCGGATCGACCAGGTGGTGATCTCCTCCATCTGGAATCCGCTGTGGTTGAGCAGGTCGTCGACGGGGGCGAGGATGTCGCGCTGCCGCGCCATCCGCGTTCGCAGGGACTCCAGCCCGTCGCGGAGCCGGGCGTCCGGCACGCCGCGGCGGAGCTGGTCGGCCAGGCACTGCTCCCAGGCCCCGACCTCCTCGTGGGCCATCCCGGCCGACAGGGGGAAGGCGTCGAGGATGGGCACCAGGGCGAGCATGCGGGTCTGGGCGACGTTGTTCATCGCCACGACGTTCATGCTCCGCGCCATCCAGGACGCCCCGGCCATGGCGGCCGAGTCGGCGGCGTTCTGGGTCTGGACCTTGCGGGTCACCCGGTCGCCGACGTTGATGACGTACATGACCAGGCCCGCCAGCAGCACGGTCCCCAGCAACACGATAAACATCACCTGCCCCCGGCATCGCCGGGGCCGCGGGAGCGGATTGGCGACGTCGCGCCGCATGGTCAGCCCTCTCCTTCCTGCTTCTTGAGTCCTTCCTTCGTCTGCTGGATGAGCTGTTCGAGTTCGGCGGTGGTCTTGGCGTTGCGGGCGAGATTAAAGTAGCTCAGCGCCGCCCGGAGGTCGCCCTCGTCGATCGCCGCCAGGCCCATCTGGTAGTATTGCTCGTAGCGGACGTCCTTGATCTTCAGGTCCACTTCCTGGCTGGCGGGATCGACCTTCTTGGCCTCGTCCAGCTTGCGGAGGGCCTCGCTCCAGTCCTGCGACTGGCACGCCCGTTCCGCCTCCGCCATGTACCGGGCGAACGCCCGCTTCTGCTGAAGCCGGGTGATCATCGCGTCAATCTGGGGCGCGTTGGCGGGCTTCATCTTCTTGGCGTTGTTAAGGGCCCGCTCGGCCTGGTCCCAGTCGCCCTTGGCCTCGTGGCCCATCGCCAGGCCGAACTCGATGAAGTACTGGCAGTCGCCGATCTTGCTGACCACCGCGGCCCGACTGCCGGACTCGAACTTCATCGCCCGCTGGTACTGCTCCAGCGCCCCGGCGTAGTTGCGCTGGCGGTAGAGCTTGTCGCCCTCGGCGACGAGGTTGTCGAAGTCGCGCTGCGCCTGGATCTTGTCCAGCTCCGCGCGCACGGCGGCGGAGTTCTTCAGGGCCTTGGCCTTGTTCAGATCGCGCTCGGCGTCGCTGACCCTGCCCGCGGCCAGGTGCCCCTTGCCCTCCAGCAGCCAGTGGTCGTGCTCGAGGTCGACCGCCTGCTCCGTGAGCTGGGCCGGGTCGGCGATGGCCAGCAGCTCCGCCCGGGCGCGCGCGGGGACCTTGCCCTTGGCGTCCTCGAACGCCGCCGCCGCCTTGCGGTACGCCATCGCCGCCCCGAGCCGGTCGCGCTTGGCGAGGCTCTTGGCGTCGCGGACGGCCTTGAGGTAGTCGGTCCGGGCGACCAGGATGTTCTTGTGGTCGGTCGCGCCCGTCTGCAGATCCTTGTAGGTCTTGGCGTCAAGGGCCTTGGGGTCCAGAACGCCGGCGGCCTGGTCATAGGCGGCGACGGCCTCGTTGACCTTGCCCTCGCCCTCCAGGACCTCGCCGCTGCGGATCAGCTCCCAGTACCGGACCTCCTTCTCCTTGGTCTCGATGTCCAGCTTCATCGCCGCCACGCGGGCGCGCTGCTCCTCGGAGAGGTTCCTGCCCACTCCCCCTTCCAGGACGCCTTTGGCCTTGTCGAGCTTGCCTTCCTCGATGGCCGCCTCGGCCTCGGCCATGCCCTGGACGTACTGCCGCATGTTGCGCCAGTCGGCCTCCAGGCCCGTCAGCTCATCGCGGAAACGCTGCACCAGCTCCTGGTTGCTCGACCGATCGGCGAGCAGGGAGACGTAGCCTTCGGCCGCCTTGCGGGCATCGTGCATCTCATCGAACTTCCCGTCGAGCATGTGCAGGCGAGACAGGCACATCTGCTCGCGGGCCCTGGCCCAGGCGGCCAGCGGCACGTTCTTATACGCGCTGGCGGGGCCGCAGATCTCGCGGAATCCCGCCGTCGCCTTCTGGAGCAGGTCCTTCTTCTCGTTGGTCGATCGGCTCTTGAGGGCGTCGCGGTAGTTCCCCTCGGCCTTGGCGTAAAGCACATTGGCCTGCTTCGTAAGCTCGCGAACCTCCAAGGTCTGCTTGACGGAGTTGACGATCAGCACGATCAGCAGGCCCGCCACCAGTGCCCCGGCGACGATCAGCTTGGTCTTCAGGGAGATGGGCTTTTTCGGGATGACGGCGGTGGCGGGCTCGTCCACCGGCTCGCCGCGCCCGTCGGGGGGCGCCTGCCCCAGGGCGGCCGTCCCGGCGGCCTCGGCCGCCTGGGCCGCCTCCAGCGAGACGCGCCGCTTCCGCTCCGGGCGCGGCGCGGGCTGCTGGGCGCGGGCGCCGAAGCTGGCCCGGATCTCGCGCCCCAGCTCCTCGACGTTTCGGAAGCGCTCCTCCGGGTCCTTGGCGAGCATCCTGGCGACGATCCGGCTGAGGGCCTCCGGGACGGCGGGGGTGATCTCGTGCAGCGGCGGGGCGGTCTTGGACGGGTCGGTGTGCCACTTCATCCAGCGCCCGCGCTCGACCTCCGGGGAGGTGTCGCGGACGATGTCGGCGAAGACCTCGTTGAACCGCCCGCGCCCCAGCAGCATCTCGTAGGCGACCATGCCCAGGGAGTAGATGTCCGCGCGGGCGTCCACCTGCACGCCGGTCATCAGGTCCGGCGCCATGTACCGCGCCGTCCCCCACCGGACGCTGGCGGGCACCCCGGCCGGGGCGGCCACGCCGAAGTCGGTGATCTTCACCCGCAGCCCTTCGCCGATGATCAGGTTGGCCGGCTTGATGTCGCGGTGGACGATGCCGGCGCGGTGCACCTCCGCCAGGCCCGCCGCCACGCGCCACAGCACCTGCAAGACCGCCTTGGTCTCGACCGGCTCGTTCTGGTTGGCCAGCGTCGAGGCGATCGTGTGCCCCTCGACGAACTCCATCACCACGAACACGCCCCGCTCTTCCTCGATCAGCTCGTGGATGACCACGACCTCCTCGCACCGGAGCCGCGCCAGCCGCCGCATGATCTCGCGGAACCGCTCGCAGTACGTGTGGTCCCGCGCCAGGTGCGGGGCGATCTGTTTGACCGCCACGTACCGGTCCAGGAACGGGTCGTGCGCGCGGTAGACGATCGACTCGCCCCCGGCCGCAAGCTGTTCCATCACCTCGTACTTGCCGAGCTTCGAGCCGACCGGCAGCGCCCCGTCGGCACCCACGTCGCTTTTCCTGCCGCTTTCAGCCATATCCGCTTGCTTAGCTTGAACCGCGCCCCACGTAGCGCGGGAATACCTCAACGTCGATCTCGTCTTCCATGCCCTGGTTGGTCAGCGTGTAGGTGGCGGTGGTCGAGGCCGCGTAGTGCCCCTCGCTGCCGCCCAGCTCCGACCCGAACAGCCGGCGGGCCACCGGGACGGACAGGTACAGGTCGTGGTAGACCGACACCTGAATGTCCTCGTGGTCGCCGTAGATATCGCCGTTGGCCGGATCCGAGATCGCCACCCGGGTGTGGGCCAGGGCGTACTCCCACTTGGCCGCCAGCATCGTGTGGACCCACCGCGGCGTCGAGCGCCCGCTCAGGCTGAAGAACCGATCGTAGGCGTCCAGGATGACCTGCGCGTCGCCGGCACTGCCGGCCGAGCCCCACGGGCCCTTCCGGCCCGCTCCGACGCCCTTGACCGCCTCCACCGCCGCCAGGCGGATCCGCAGCCTCTTCTCCGAGGCGCCCGGGATGTCCATGACGTTGCGGGGCTCCTCGAATGACAGCTTCTCCGGGATGACCACGATCGCCGCCCGGGCGGCGGAGTACCCCGCGTAGTGCACCACCACGTTGCCCGCCGCCAGCAGCATCGACTGGATCATCACCAGCGACACGAGCAGGACGATCGGCATCAGCAGGACCATCTCGATCGCCGCCGTCCCGTCCGCCCCGCCGCACCGCTTTCGCGAGTGCCCCATCCGCCGCATCGCCGCCGCCACCACGCACAGGACCACGAAACACGCCAGCGCGATCGCGCCGTAGCGGACGGTCATCGGGTCGCGCGGCGCGCCGCCCGGCCACCCCGATGCGCGCGCCCCGGCCGCCCAGGCGGCGCAGGTGCACGCCACCACCGCGGCCGGGACCCAGACAGACGGCCCCAACCGTCGCGCCCCTCGTGTTGGCCGTTGGTGCTCCATCTCCTTGCTCGCTCCGTTCACGTCATCCGGCCAAGCTTGCCCGGACCACCGCCTCCGCCGCGGCGGCCACCGCCCCCAGCGACAGCGCCACGGCGAACGGGATCGTCGGGCTGTCGCCGCCCACGACGGCCTCGGCCGACTTCGCCGCCCCGCCCGCCACCATCATCAGCGTCAGCCACAGCCGCCGCAGCGTCTGGCGGACGACCCGGCGTCGGATCATCACGATCACCGCCATCACCGCCGCGGCCACGAAACCCAGGAACATCGCCTGGACGGCGAACTCCCAGCCGCCCAAGGCGCCGAACGCGCCCATCAGCTTCGCGTCGCCGCCGCCCGGGGCGCCCAGGGCCAGCCAGCACACCGCCAGCGGCACCAGCCCCACCGCCAGGCCCTTCAGGGACCCGACCAGCCCCAGGCCCGTCCCGCCCGTGAAGCCATGGGCAGCGAGGGCCACGGCCATCGCCGGCAGCGTCAGCCAGTTCGGCACCTTCCGGGCCCGCAGGTCCGTCACGGTCGCGGCCACGGCCAATACGGCCATCGCCGCCGCCGACCACGCCGGAAGCGTTGGCGGAAACGTCACGAACGCCATGAGCAGCCCGGGCCCGCCGCTACGGGTTGGGGACGTCCACGTCGCCCTGGTTCAGGATCGGGTCGCCCGAATCCGCCACGATGCTCTGCCACATGTTCTTGGCGAAGTTGCTGACGGCGTCCCGGAAGATGAACAGCACCGCCAGCAGCGGCAGGACGATCGCGGCCAGGATCAGCAGCTTCTCCAGACCCTCGGCGCCTCGTTCGTCGGCGTATAGCCGTTTCACGACATGCCAGGCTTTCTTCATATTCTCACGCATCCGGGGTCAGTCCGCCTCCACCCTTGCCCGCCTGACCCGTCAGGGAAAGGGAACCGTTTCCATGAACGTCACCATACGAAAGTGCGCGGTCAGCACACTCAGGCACACCCGGAAAACCCAGTACATCGGCAGTGCGATCGCCGCCAGCAGCAGCGTCCACTCCAGCGTAAGCTGCCCTTTCTCACACCGATACAAACGCCGCAGGCGGCCGCGTATTGTGTCGAAAGCGATCATGCCGGCACTCCCCTCGCCTGCCGCGGCGCTTCGTGGCCGAATATCTCGCCGGTCAGCTCCGCCTTGCGGGACAGGGCCAGAATCCTCGGCTCCCGCCCGTACTGGGACCGCTGGCCCGTCCATTTCAGCTCGCCCCGGCTGGCGTCGGCCTGATCGCCCAGCTCGTAGGTAAACATCGGGCGGACCTGGTATTGCCCCTCGGCGTTGAGGGGAAGGACCTCGCTGATGGCGGTCACCGCCCTCCGCCCGTCGCTGAAGCGCGTCACCTGCACCAGCACGTCGATCGCCGAGGTCACCTGCGCACGCATCGCGTACAGCGGCAGGTCCACCTTCGACATCATGCACAGCGTCTCCAGGCGGTTGAGCGTGTCCAGCGGACTGTTGGCGTGCAGCGTGCTCATCGAGCCCGCGTGGCCGCTCGTCATCGCCTGGATGATCTCCAGCGCCTCCCCGCCCCGGCACTCGCCGATGATGATCCGGTCCGGCCTCAGGCGCAGCGCGGAGCGGAACAGGTCCCGGATCGTCACCTCGCCCCGCCCGTACCGGTCCGCGCCCCGGGATTCCAGCGAGATCACGTGGTTCTGCTGGAGCATCAGCTCGGCCGAGTCCTCGATCACCACGATCCGCTGGTCGTCCGGGATGAACGCGCTGAGCACGTTCAACAGGCAGGTCTTGCCCGAGCTGGTCCCGCCTGCCACCAGCAGGTTCTTCTCGCCCAGCACGCACATGCGGAGGTATTCCATCGCCTGCTGCGTCCAGGAGCCCAGCGTCACGAGGTGGTCGGCGTTGAACATGACCTTGGCGAACTTGCGGATGGTCATGCACGTGCCCCTCCGGCTGAGGGGGCCCAGGATCACGTGCACCCGCGAGCCGTCCGGCAGGCGGGAGTCCTGGAGAGGATGCTCGGCGGTAAGTCGTTTGCCGGTGTACTGGAGGATGTTGTTGACGGCCGAGACGAAGGCCTCCTGGCTCTCGAACTTCGCGTCCGTGCGGACGAGGGCGCCGTCTTTCTCGATGTAGATCTCGTCGGCGGTGTTGATCATGACCTCCGAGACGGTCGGATCATCGAGGAATTGCGCAACCGGCGCAAGGAAATGCCGGATCGTGACGGCGAATATGTCCGTGCGGTCCATAGGGGCGGCCTTCGGCGGTTTTCCTGGGTCTCCACCCCTGCCGGCCCGGGGTGAATCCGGAACCTCAACTCAATAACCCGCAGGGGGCACAGGGAGACCGTACATCTTGTCAGGTATTATTTTATATCGGCGAGCGGGCCCAAGCAAGTTAATCGCTCCTCCCGCGGAACCCCGGCCGGGGGTGGCCGCCGTTCCGCCCTGCCCGCTTTATCGGACCCGCCCGCAGGCGTCGCAGTTTAGCCGCGACCCAGAGGGGAGCGCTTCCGTCGCCGGACACGCTGCCTCCCCATCCGCCTGCGCCACCCCATCCGGGTCTCGCCTGAAGGCGCCGGCCCCCGGGAGGTGTTTACAAAACCCAAAAATGTAAACACCCAGAAACGCACATAACTACAGTGACTAAAATAGGCTACATGCGTTCACAACTGTTTCCCCCAGAGGCTTG
>DASRZG010000395.1:0-5472 GCA_035686585.1 Phycisphaerae bacterium | reverse complement strand
CCGCGATTGGCCGGACCCGCTGCCGCAGGGCGAGCAGGTGGTGGTTCGGATCGAGGCGGCCGCGATCTGCGGCAGTGACCTTCATGCGCTGTACCAGCGGCCCGGCGAGAAGGCCTTCATACCCGGCCATGAGGGCGCGGGGGTGGTGGCGGCGGTGGACAAGCCCCGGCGCGTCAAGGTGGGCGACCGGGTCTGCTGCACCGCCTTCGCCACCTGCGGCCAATGCCGGTGGTGTCTGGCGGGGAAGGTGGTGTACTGCCCGGCCAAGCGGGGCTTCTACGGGTTCGGCAGCCACGGCTTCCAGGCCGAGTATGCCCTGGTGGCCGAGTCGTCGCTGCTGCCGCTTCCCGAATCGGTCAGCTTCGAGCAGGGCTGCCTGATCCTGGACCCGGTGGGCACGCCGTATTGGGCCCACAGGCAGATGGGCACCTGCGCGATGCACACCGTGGCCGTCTTCGGCCTGGGGCCGATGGGGCTGGGGGCGGTGGTGATCGGCGCCCACCTGGGCGCGCGGGTCATCGGCGTGGATCCGATCGCCTATCGGCGCGGCCTGGCCGGGCGGCTTGGGGCGGCCGAGGTGATCGATCCCGCCGACGGCGACGTGGCGGAGCGGCTTCGGGCGCTGACCGGCGGGCTGGGGCCGGACCGGATCGTGGAATGCTCCGGCAGCGGCGAGGCGCTGCACGCCGCCCTGGACGCGGCCGGCATCGAGGCGCAGGTGGCCCTGATCGGCGAGAACGCCGAGGCGACAATCCGCCCGTCGGCCCACTTTATCCGCAAGGGCGTCCGGATGTTCGGCGCGTGGTGCTACCCGCTGAGCGAGTACGCCAACATCTGCCGCCTGTACGAGGCCGGTCTGGCCGCGGTGGACATGATCACCCACCGCTTTGCCCTGGAGCGCGCCGACGAGGCCTACCGAACCTTCGCCGCCGGGGATACGGGCAAGGTGATCTTCCTGCCGGGCGAGTGAGTGACCCGTGCGGCGAACACGCCGGGGTATCCCGATAGCAGTTTAGCGGTCGCCGGAACGGCGACCTTCAGGGCGGTCGTGCCGACCGCCGCTAAACCCGGGGTCAACCGTAACGGGGTCGCGGGCGTCCGTCCCAGGCGTGCCGATGACCGAATGCGTGATATAGTCGCAATCGCTTCATCCAAAAGGCATTGGCGGAGAAAACAACCGAACCTGCCCCAGGAGGCGTTGTCCATGAGTACCTCTGTACCCGCACGCGAAGTGCATGCACCCGTTTTCGAGATGTGCGAGCCCCGGCTGCTGCTGGACGGCACGTGGCTGGCGCCGGCCACCCTGGCAACCGACCCGGTCGGCACGTATTGCGACGTCGCCCTGGGCGACAACGGCACGGTGTACATGGTCTACTACGACCCTAAGCCGAACTGGGTCGAGTGGGACGCCGACCTGGTCTTCCGGGCGTCCGACGGCATCGGCAGCGGCAGCGGCGCCCGGCTGCTGGAGACCGGCGACGAGGGCAAGTGGCCTTCGATCGCCCTGGACGCCTCCAACAAGGCGCACATCAGCTACTACGACGTCACCGACGGCGACCTGCGGTACGTCACGCGGAGCGGGAGCTGGGGGACCGCGCGGACCGTCGACTCGGGCGGGGACGTCGGCGAGTACACCCAGATCGCCCTGGACGGGCCGGGCAACCCCCACATCGTCTACTACGACCGCACGAACTCCCAGCTCAAGTACGCCTGGTACGACGGCTCTTCGTGGAACACCGAGGCGATCGCGCCGGTCGGGCAGGTGTGGCTGGACCAGGGCCAGCCCTACGTCTGGCGGCTGGCGTCGCTGGCGGTCGAGGATAGCGGCAGGGCGCACGTCAGCTACTACGATCACAACACCGGCGACCTCATGTACGCCGTGCGAAACAAGGCCGGCTGGGACATCGAGACCGTCGAGAGCGACGGGGTGGTGGGCCCGGACAACGCGCTGGTGCTGGACGCCGCCGGCCGGCCCCACATCGCCTACTTCGATTCCACCGACACCGACCTGCACTATGCCGTCAAGACCGGCTCGACGTGGGACATCCAGACGGTCAACGACACCGCCGTCTATGCCGGCGCCGGGGCGGACATGGTGCTGGACGGGGCGGGCTATCCGCACATCAGCTACAAGAACCAGACCGCCGACAACCTGGGCTACGCCTGCTTCGACGGGACGGACTGGCACCTGTCCACGCCCGACACCGAGACCTACACGGGCAAGAACACCTCGCTGTCGATGGACTCGGCCGGCAACGTCGCGGTGACCTACTACCGGCACCTGTACTACGACAAGAAGCTCAAGTTGGTCCTGGGCCAGGACTTCGGCAACACGCCGGCGCCGGACCTGGCGGCGGTGGTGTCGGAGCCGGCCGGGGGGGTGCTGGTGCCGGGTGAGCGGTTCACCGTCTCGGTGACCGTGGTCAACGTCGGCACGCTGCCGGCGGTGGGGCCGGTGCAGGTGGAACTGTACAGATCGGAAGACACGGTCTTCGACCAGGGCGACGACCAGATCGACGGGCGAACGATCAACGTCAACCTCGCCCCGGGCGAGGCGACGGTGGTGGATTTCCAACTGACCGTCCCGGGCGACGCGTCCCCGGGCGACAGCTACATGGTGGGCAAGATTGAGCCCGCCCCCGCCGTCGGCGATCTCAACGACGCCAACAACCAGGACATTGCCGCCGACCCTTCCACGGTGGCGTGGAAGTTCGGCCCGTTCGATCCCCAGCACAGCGGGACGTCGCTGACGGTGATGGGCGCCGGCCTGGGTGAGGGCGAGGTGCCGGTGACGTTCTCGCTGACCGGCGGGGGAACGGCCGAGATCATCGGCGGGGACAACTTCGACCAGATCCTGATCACCGGCGCCACGCCCGGCACGGTTCTGAAGATCTCCACGCCCGGCGGGATGGTGACGTCGATCGGCGACATCATCGTGCAGGGGTCGGCCAAGGCGATTGACGGCAGGACGGTGCTGCTGCGCGGGAACGTGACGGTGACCGGCACGCTGGGCGCGCTGACGCTGATGGAAGTGGCCGATCACCACCTGATCACCATCGGCGCCCCGGCCCCGGGAGACACCAAGACCGCGCTGACCATCAAGCTGGGGCCGGTCTCGGACACCTCTATCCACAGCGGTACGCCGATCAAGTCGCTGACCGTCACGGAGTGGCTGGACGACGGCGGGACGATCGACGAGATCATCGCCCCATGGATCGGCAAGATCGCCAGCAAGGGCGCCAAGGCCAACGCCAAGAAGGGCATTACCGCGTCGGCGGGGGACTTCGAGGCCGGCCTGACGCTGGACCCGGCCGGGTTCGCCCCCAAGGCGACGCTGGGGTCGGCGTCGATCGTGGGGAATCTGCAGGGGGCGGAATGGGACATCATCGGGCAGGTGGGCAAGGTGGCGGTCCGGGGAATGGCGCAGAACGTCGCCGTCCGGTCGACCGGCTCCATGGGCGGCGTGGCGGTGGGTGCGGCCGATCAGTCGGACTTCCTGGCGGGCGTCAAGGACACGGTCGCCCGCCATCCTGGCGATGCCGCGGACTTTCAGGATATGACCGCGACGATCAAGTCGTTCAAGGTGGCCGGGCTGAAGGTGCCCAAGGGCCAGGCGCCGCCGCGGTATTTCTTCCGCGACTCCAATGTCTCGGCGCCGATCATCGGGTCGGTGAGCCTTTTGAACGTGGAGTTCGCCAACGGCGACAACCCGTTCGGCGTCTGGGCCTGCGACGCCGGCACGGGCAAGGAGGTCAAGTCGGTCAAGTGGGCGGACAAGGCCGACGGCACCAAGGGCTCCTGGCCCGCCAAGGACGGGTCCCTCTTCAACCAGCCCGACATGGCCATCGAGCTCCTGTAGACCCGTCAGCGCCTGTTTACACGGCGAAAACGGAAACGCGGACGAAGAATCGTAAGTACTTGTAGAATAAGTACTTAGTTGCGATTATGGGGTGTTTACAAACGCCGTTTTTGTAAACAGCACCCCGCTCCCGAGCGCCGGTCCTACCTCCTCTCGACTCACGGGGAATCCGCCGGCAGGCGGTTCGGCGCGGGACCCGCCAGGGGTGTTTACACGCCCGAAACGGAAACAGCGGGGGAGAAGCCGTAAGTCCTCATCGGCCAAACGGCTACGCGCTGTGACGGGGTGTTTACAAAAGCCGTTCTTGTAAACAGTCCCCCCTCCGGCTCCGGCGGATTGGCACGGCGGGCGGGTCATATTCTACGCTGTATGCAGGCCCCGCGCCGTCGGCGTGGATGATGGGCATTGGTTCTGCCGGCGGCGGGGTTTGGGACTGCGGAGACCCGGTTGCCGTCTGATTTCCCCATGCGATGGAGTCCATAGCCATGGCGTCCGTATCTCAATGCAGTTGTGGCGGAATGTTGCCCCTCGCCCCCGCGCCCGGTGCGGAGGTCGTCTGCCCCTGGTGCGGCAAGAAGACCGCGGCGGTCGAAGCCGCCTGCCCCGAGCCCGGCGCGGAGGCCCTTGCACCGCAGGAGCCGGCTCCGTGCGGGGAGGAACCGCCTACCCCGGCTGTGTGCCGGCGACCATGGCTGGGGAAGGTCATCGCGGTCGGCATGTTGCTGACGACGGCGGCGCTGGTCGGCGTGGGGAAGGTCAACGCGCACGAGAAGAAGCAGCGAGACCGGTTCCGGGACTTGATGACCAAGGGGGACGAGCTCCAGGACCGGGGCCTGTACGCCGAAGCGGCCGAGACGTACGGGCAGGTAATGGAGAAGGCGGGGTGGGGGCCGACGGTGCGGTCCGACCTGCGGTCGGTGATCTCTTCGGCCGGGACCGCCAAGGCCAATGCGGAGCTGCTGGCGGAAATGGCGACGATCCGGGACGAGGGACAGGCGATGATCGAGGCGGGCAAGTACGCCGAGGCCGTGCCGGTCTACGAGCGTCTTGTCGCCAAGGAGCCCCAGGCCGCCCGAAGCCGGGTGGCGGCGTTCTTCCAACGCGCCAAGGACGAGCTGGCCGGCGCCCGCGCGGACGCCGCCCAGCTGGAGGCGCTGGCGCCCGTCCTGGAGGAGGTCGCGCGTGCGATGGCCGGGGTGGACCTGGAGGCGGCCCAGGCGGCAATTCGCCGGGCACGGGCTGGCGGCGCCGATCCCGACCGGCTGCTCGATTCGGTGGCGGAGTTCCTCGCCCGTCTGTCGCCGCAGGAGCAGACGCTGGTCTCGGCCGCCCTGTTCGAGCGGATGAACGCGGACATGGGCGTGTGGATGCGGGCGCGGCGGCGGAATGAGCTCGCAGGCTACCGGGAGTTCCTGGAGGCACGCCCGGACAGCCCGTTCGCCCCCGAGGCCGACAGGAGGATCGTCGACCTGGAGGTCGCCGGCATCCTGCGCGGCAAGCCCGGCATGCTCCCTCCGCCAACCCGGGTCGGCGGGCGGATGAACCGCAACTACTCCGTCGTGAACATCACCAACGATACGAAGCACACCCTCACCGTCCGCTTCAGCGGCGTG
>DASRZG010000394.1:0-6961 GCA_035686585.1 Phycisphaerae bacterium | reverse complement strand
TGCTGAACTTCTGCGACGATGCGTTCAAGACCACCATCGGCGAGGGCCAGACCATCCTCGAGCCCAACCGCCGCGTGGCCGAGTACGTCGGGGCCGACCCGTCCGCCGTCTTCCTCCAGTACGAGGGCCTGAACCCGTCCGGGTCGTTCAAGGACAACGGCATGGCGGCGGCGTTCAGCCACGCCCGGATGGTCGGGGCGAAGCGCGTCGCCTGCGCGTCCACCGGCAACACGTCCGCGTCCATGGCGGTCTATGCCGCCCACGTGGGCATGCAGGCGGTGGTGTTCATCGGCTCGGGCCGGGTCGCCTTCGGCAAGCTCGCCCAGGCGCTGGACTACGGGGCCCTGACCCTCCAGGTCGCCGGCGACTTCGACGCCTGCATGCGGCGGGTGAAGGAGGCGTCCGGGCGGCTGGGGATGTACCTGATGAACTCCGTCAACCCCTTCCGCCTGGAGGGGCAGAAGGCCATCATGTACCGCGTCCTGGAGGCCCTGCGGTGGGAGGTGCCCGACTGGATCGTCGTCCCCGGCGGCAACCTGGGCAACAGCTCCTCGTTCGGCAAGGCGTTTCTGGAGCTCAAGGAGCTGGGCCTGATCGACCGCGTGCCGCGGCTGGCGGTGATCAACTCCAGCGGGGCCCCCACGCTCAGCCGGCTGGTCAACGAGAAGAAGCTGACCTTCTCCGCCGGCCAATACGACCGCGCCGCCATCGACGCCGACTGGAAGTGGCAGGACGACACGGAGCTGCTGCCGCACACGATCGCCTCGGCCATCGAGATCGCCCGGCCGGTCAACGCCGCCAAGTGCCTGCGGGCGCTGGAGGTCTGCAACGGCGTGGTGCGGGACGTGCCGGACAGCGTGATCCTGGACGCCAAGGCCCAGGTGGGCCGGTACGGCCTGGGGTGCGAGCCGGCGTCGGCGGCGTCCGTCGCGGGGGCGAAGCTGCTGGTCGAGGAGGGCGTCATCGGGCGCAACCAACGGATCGTCTGCATCCTCACCGGCCACGTACTGAAAGACCCCGACGCGACCGTCGGCTACCACACGGGCAAGTGGGCCCCGGGCAAGGAGGTCGAAGGCGCCCGCCCGTTCGCGAACCTGCCGGTGCAGGTGGTGGACGACATCGACAAGATCTGCGAGGCGATCGAAAACGCCTAGTCCGCCTGGCGGGCCACGCATTGTCGATTGACGATTGTCGATTGGGGATTGACGATTGAAACGCGTTGACCCCGGACGTAAGACCGCTTGCGGTTTCGCGAACCGGCGACGGGCCGTGAGGGAAAGAGGCGTCACAGGGATGAAACGCTGGGCCTTACTGGTCGTGGCGCTGTACGTGCTGCTGCTGGCGGTGCTGGCGGTGCCGGTGGTGGCGGCGGCGTTCTGGTCGCTGCCGGGGAAGGACTCCGTCGGGGGGACGTGGATGTTCGTACACCCGACCGAGCTGGGTTGGGAATGGTATGTGACCGCCTGGGCCTGGATCGCGGTGATGGCCTTGGCGGAGGTGGGGCTGCTGGTGGTGCCGGTGCGGATCGTGGGGCGGCGGCCCGTGAGCCGGCGGTGGATCATCTGGCCGATCCTGGCGGGACTGCTGCTGATGGGGGTGATGGTGGCGGCGATGTTCTTCGGGGTCTGGGAGACGCTCGAAAACACCGAGTGGGCGCAGGAGTGGCATTGGACGGCGGCCTACTGCACGGTGGGGGGCGTCTGGCTGGTGTGGGCGTTCCTGTTCGGGTTCTACTCCGGCAATCGGCCGCCGAAGACGTTCATGGCCCGTCTGGTCCGCTTTCTGCTGATCGGCAGCATCCTGGAGTTGCTGGTGGCGGTGCCCACCCACGTGCTGGCGCGGGCGAGGGGGTACTGCTGCGCGGGGTTCGGGACGTTCTGGGGCCTGGCGGCCGGGCTGTCGGTGATGCTGGCGGCGTTCGGGCCTGGGGTGTTCTTTCTGTTCGTCAGACGATGGTCCAGTCTGAAGCGGTCGGTGCGCAGAGAAGAAGAAACGACAACGACGTCGAACGACAAGTCTCCGGCCCGTGTGGACTGACTCCCGAGACGCGGCTTCCGCCGCCTTGCAGTTCACCCCCTTTTCGTGTAATTCGTGCAATTCGTGGACTGTCTGTTCGACCATCTAGTATGAGGACCCAGGGATGACCAGGATTGCCATCACCGGAGCGGCCGGGCGGATGGGGCGGCGGATCGCCTATCTGGCGCATGACGACAAGCGCTTCGAGCTGGTCTCGGCCATGGAGATGCCCGGCCACGAGGCCATGGGGACCGACGTGGGCGTGCTGTGCGGGGCCGGGCCCACGGGCCTGGCCGTCAGCGAGACGCTCCAGGGCGACCCGGATGTGATCCTGGACTTCTCGACGCCGGAGGGCACGGTGCACTGGCTGGGACAGGCGCGCGCCCGCGGCGTGGCCATGCTGATCGGCACGACGGGGCTGACCGAGTCGCAACTGGCCGCCGTCGCCGACGCGGCCGGTGAGATCGCCATCGTGCAGGCGCCGAACATGTCCGTCGGCGTGAACCTGCTGTTCAAGCTGGCCGGGCAGGTCGCCAAGGCCCTGGGCGACGACTACGACATCGAGATCGTCGAGGCGCACCACCGTTTCAAGAAGGACGCCCCGTCCGGCACGGCGCTGGGCCTGGCGCGGTCGATCTGCGACGCGACGGGCAAGGAAATGGCCGAGACGCTCGTCCACGGCCGCGGGGGCGCCTGCCCGCGGAAGGGCGGCGAGATCGGCATGCACGCGGTGCGCCTGGGCGACACGGTGGGCGAGCACAGCGTGCACTTCGGCAACCTGGGCGAGACGGTGACGCTGTCGCACTCGGCCCACACGCGCGACACCTTCGTCCGCGGGGCGCTGCGGGCGGCGGAGTGGGTGGCGGGGCGGAAGCCGGGGCTGTACACCATGCTGGACGTGCTGGGACTGTCCGACTGATTTCGGATTGCGTCCGCAGGACGTCCCTTCGGGACGGATTTCGGATTGAACGACATTTGGGTCCGGCGCCCGCTTGCGGTTTAGCGGGGCCGCGATCGGCCACCCGGGACGGACAAACGGAGCACGGATGCTGGCGAGAGTGGGCATATCGGCCGTGGCGTTGGCGGTGGTGGCGGTTGCGATGGGGCAGTCGCGTCCGGCGACGGGGCCGGCGAGCAGGCCGGCGGTGGTGATCCTGCCGTTCGCGGCCGATTTCCCCAACACCTCCGGCACGGATGAGGACTACGGGCAGCGGATCGCCTTCGCCGTCGGCAAGAAGTGGCGTACGATCGAGGGGTGGGAGGTGATCGACCGGTTCACCGCCGCCGACGCGATGTCGGCCGCCAAGGTGGACCGCGGCGGCCAGGCCGACCGGCGGAAGCTGGCCGAGCTGGTCCGCGAGCACCTGGCCGCCGACGTGGCCGTGTTCGGCGAGGCCGGCGGGGCCGGGCCCGCCAAGACGATCCGGGCGTGCGTGATCGACTACCGCGACGCCGACGGCGTCTGGCCCGGAAGGCTCGTCCTGGACAAGACCTACAAGATGACCTACTGGACGGACCTGCGGTTCATCCTCGAGGACGCCGTCTCCGCCGTCACGGGACACGTCTTCACCCACCCGTCCGAGGACCTGGCCATCCTCGACCCCGCCAGCGCCGCCGCGTGGGAAAGGAACCCCAACCTCCTCGCCAATGCATCGTTTAGCGGCGGTCGGAACGACCGCCTTGACAATTGGGAAGGCGTGATCGAATCCTACCGTTACCCGCCGTCGTGGACGGACGAGCCCCGCGCCGCCATCCAGGAGGATCGGCGCAAGATGATCCTGTGGTCGCCCGCCCCCGGCGCCGCCGGCGCCAAGGCCGTCCAGTTCGCCATGCCCGCCTCCGTCGCCGGCGCCCACGGTCTGGCGTGCTACAGCGACTGGATCGAGGTCACCCCGGGCCACCGATACCGCTGCGAGATCACCTACGCCAGCGAGGGGCCGACCTTCCTGCCGTTCGTGAAGGGATACGCCCTGATCGACACCCCCGGCGAGGAGGCGCCGCAGCGGCGCGAGGTGTACCGCCGTCAATTCCCGAAGCTCCAGAGCACCGCGGGCCGATGGAACACGGCAGTGGCGGACTTCGTCCCGTCCGTCCTGCCCCCGGAGGCGGGCCACCGGGCCCCGTACGACTTGAAGTGGGTCCGCGTGGACCTGTATGGTTACTGGCCGGCGGGGCGGCTGTGGGTGAGGGACGTGACCGTCAAGCTCGTCGAGAGCCCCGCGCCGTCCAGGCCGGTCCTGGACCCGATGGCGCCGAAGCCGGCGGCCGGTCCGGACGCCGCCGGCACCGGGGAGAAAGGAACGCGGCAATGATCCAATACACCTGTCCGAAGTGCAGCAGTACGGTCGCCGCCGATAACAACAAGGCCGGGCAGAGCCACACCTGCCCCAACTGCGGCAACGTGAACGTCGTCCCGCAGGCCGGGCCCCCTCAGGCCGCCGCGCCCGAGACGCCCCGCGCCGAGGCCGAGCCCGAGCCCGGGCCGGCGCCCGGCGCGCAGGCCGAGGCGCCCCCCGGCCCGGCCGCACCGACCCCGCCGCCGCCGACCGCGCCGGCCGGGGCCATGTCCGACAAGGACGCCCGCATGTGGGCGATGTTCTGCCACCTCGGCGGGCTGCTGATCTTGTTCCAGATCGTGCCGTTCGCCAACGCCCTCGCGCCGCTGATCATCTGGCTGATCCACAAGGACAAGAGCCCCTTCATCGATGACCAAGGCAAGGAAGCGCTGAACTTCCAAATTGCCGTCAGCATCGCCGTCGTGGTCTGCATCCCACTGTTTTTTGTCTTGATCGGGATCCTCCTGCTGGTGGCGGTGGTTATCGCCAACGTGGTTTTCGCCATCACGGCCACGTTGAAGGCCAACGCCGGCGAGCGGTACCGGTACCCCTACACCATTCGGTTCATCAAGTAAGCCGTCCGGGAAGGCCCTTGGCGGCGGCGAGGGTTCCATGATCGACCTGCGCAGTGACACCGTGACCCGGCCCACCCCCGCGATGCGGGCCGCGATGGCGGCGGCGGCGGTGGGCGACGACGTCCTCGGCGACGACCCGACCGTGATCGCGCTGGAAACGCGCGTCGCGGAGGTCCTGGGCAAAGAGGCGGCCGTGTACATGCCCTCCGGGACCATGACCAACGAGGTCGCCGTCCGCACCCACACCGAGCCGGGCGACGAGATCGTCCTGGAGGCGCACGCCCACATCTACTACTACGAGGCCGGCGCCCCGGCGGCGCTGTCGGGGGTGAGCTGCCGGCTGATCGAGGGCCGGCGGGGGGTGTTCGGCGGAGACGACGTCCGGGCGGCGCTGCGGCCGGACAACCTGCACTACCCGCGGACCCGCCTGGTGTGCGTGGAGAACACCTCCAACTCCGGCGGGGGCAAGGTCTGGCCGATGGCGGCACTGGCGGAGGTCGAGGCCGCCGCGCGGGAAGCGGGTCTGAAGACGCACCTGGACGGCGCCCGCATCTGGAACGCCGCCGCGGCCGCGGGCGTGGACGTCCGGCAGATCGCCGCCCACTTCGACTCGGTCAGCGTGTGCTTTTCCAAGGGCCTGGGGGCCCCGATCGGATCGGCCCTGTGCGGCGGGGCGGAGTTCATCGCCCGCGCGAGGCGCTTCCGCAAGCTCTTCGGCGGCGGCTGGCGGCAGGCGGGGATCATCGCGGCCGGCGCCTTGCACGCCCTCCAGCACCACCGCGGCCGGCTGATCGAGGACCACGCCAACGCCAAGGCATTGGCCGAGGGGCTTTGCGGGCTTCCCGGCCTCCGCCTGGACCCCGCCGACGTGGAGACCAACATCGTCCTGTTCGACGTCACCTCCATGCCCGCGGCCGAGCTGGCGAGGAAACTCGCCGACGCTGGCGTGGGCGTCCTGGCGGTGGCCCCCGCCACCATCCGGGCCGTCACCAACCTGGACGTGACCGCCGACGACATCAAACAGGCGCTGGAGGTGTTCCGAAGCGTCCTGATCGCATGATCTCTCACCGCTGGGACATCTCGACGACCGAGGCGATTGCGTTTAAGAGGGTGCCACAGGCTGCTTGCAGCCTGTGCTCGTCACCGTTCCAGACCGACACGGACTGACAAGCAGTCCGTGGCACCCGCGCTCTGACCGGAGCGGAGTACACGGCGGATGATCTCCCATCGCTGGGACATCTCGACGACCGAGGCGATCGCGCTTCAGCGGGCGCTGGCGGGGCGGGTCCTGCAGACGCCGTTGTCGGGAAACGTCCGCACGATCGCCGGTACGGACTGTGCGTTTCTGGACGGAGGCAAGCGGATCGTGGCCGCGGCCGTGCTCTGCGACGCCGCCACGCTCGAAACGATCGCCACCGCCCACGTCATTCGGCCTTGCCGGTTTCCGTACGTGCCGGGGCTGCTGAGCTTCCGGGAGGCGCCGGCGGTGATCGAAGCGGTCGGGAAGCTCCCGCACCGCCCGGACCTGCTGATGTGCGACGGGCAGGGGATCGCCCACCCCCGCCGGCTGGGGCTGGCGGCGCACGTGGGGCTGTGGGTGGACGTGCCGACGATCGGCGTCGCCAAGAGCCGCCTCTGCGGCGAACACCGCCCCGTGGGCGTCCGCCGCGGCTGCCGGGTCCAGCTCCGCGACGGGCGGGAGGTGATCGGTGCGGTGGTCCGGACCCGGACCGCCGTCAAGCCGCTGTACGTCTCCGTCGGCCACCGGATCACGCTGGCCGAGGCCGTCGCGTGGACTCTCCGCTGTGCCCGCCGGTATCGCCTGCCCGTTCCCGCCCGCCAGGGGCACCTGCTCGTGGGCCGGCTCAAGCGCGCAGGCGGGTGCCCCCAAAGGGGTCTGCGACATGGTCACGCGTCGTTCGCGTGACCATGCCGGATCGCCTCGCGGGGAGGTGGGTGCCATGGTCACGCGTCGTTCGCGTGACCATGCGGGACGTCACAAGGTGGCGTTGGCATGGTCAGGCAGAAGACGCC
>DASRZG010000393.1:0-5026 GCA_035686585.1 Phycisphaerae bacterium | reverse complement strand
GGAGGTGCAGGAGGGATACGTGCTTCAGGCCCAGCGGCTGGCGGTGGCCTGCGCGGTGCAGGTGATGGCGGCGCACATCCGCGAGGGCCTGGAGGGGACGGGCGAGACGGCCCGCAAGTGCCGGGAATACGTGATCAACCGGGTCCTGGGCGAGCCGGGGAAGCCCGCCCCGGCGGTGCCGGCGGCCAAGCCGGCGGAGTTTGATATGGACGCGATCGCGTCGTGGCACAGCGGGCGGCCGGAGGAGGAGGACGAGCCGCTGGCGGCGCCGGGAAGCATCGAAGAGAGGCTGCTGAGAGAGAACCGGTGGATCTACCGTCTCAAGCTCCGGTCCTCGCGGTTGAGGGCCCTGCAGGAGCTCAAGGCGGCGGCGATGGCGGAGGACATCGAGAGGGAGCTGAGGGACAAGAAGGCGGCCGCCGCCGCGGAGGCGGGCAAGCGGGCGGAGGGCTTGCAGGGGGGAGATGAGGACAAGGGAGAAGGCAACGACGCCAAGGGGCGAGCCGATAGGGGGCGTGCGACGCAATGGGATGGGAAGGAGAACAGCAACGACGCCGATCGGGGGCGCGCCAGGGAGGGAGAGGAGAATGTGGAAAGGAAGGCGAAGGAGACGAAGGCGAAGGTGAGGGAGGTCGTGAGGGCGCCGTTGAGCACTTCATGACAGGGATCGTGGGGTGGACCGTCGGGGAGGCGGACACGTCCCCTTGGACGTTTCGGTCCTCCAAAAGCCCACGCATGGCCATGCGTGGGCATTAGGGTTGCCGCGGTCCGACGTTTGGGAGGAGAGATGGTGGACGCCCGCGGGCGCCGGATGTAAAGAGGGTGACGGCGCGGGTTGCGCGCCGCGCCCTGTTCAAGGGAATCACGGAGAACGAGATGCGGATCGTGGTGCTGGACGGGTACGTGCTGAATCCCGGCGACAATCCGTGGGACGAACTGGCGGCGCTGGGGGAGTTGACGGTCTATCCCCGCACCGAGGCGGGCCTGATCGTCGAGCGGGCGGGGCGGGCGGAGGTGGTGCTGACGAACAAGACGCCGCTGACGGCCGAGACGATCGGGAAGCTGGACGCCCTGCGGTTGATCGCGGTGCTGGCGACGGGGTACAACGTGGTGGACGTGGCGGCAGCGCGGGGGCGGGGGATCGCGGTGTCCAACGTGCCGACGTACGGCACGGACTCGGTGGCGCAGTTCGTCTTCGCCCTGCTGCTGGAGCTGTGCCATCACGTGGGCCGGCACGATGCGCTGGTGAAGGCTGGCGAGTGGGCGCGGCGCGGGGAGTTCAGTTTCTGGGACGCCCCGCTGGTGGAGCTGGCGGGTCTGCGGATGGGGATCGTCGGCTTCGGCCGGATCGGCCGGCGGGTGGGGGAGCTGGCCCACGCCTTCGGGATGGATGTGCTCGCATACGACCCCGCCGACTTCGACCCGCCCGACTACGCCCCGTTCGCCCGGGCGTCGCTGGAGGAGGTTATTGGCACCGCCGACGTGGTCTCGCTGCACTGCCCGCTGACGGAGGAAAACGCGGGCATGGTCGGCAGGAAGATGCTCGGGCGGATGAAGCCGTCGGCCTTCCTGATCAACACCGCCCGCGGCGGGCTGGTGAACGAGGCCGACCTTCGCGAGGCCCTGGACGCCGGCCGGATCGCCGCGGCGGCGGTGGATGTGGTCAGCGCCGAACCGATCGCCCCGGACAACCCGCTGCTGGGCGCGGCGAACTGCCTGATCACCCCCCACGTCGCCTGGGCCAGCCTGTCCGCCCGCCGCCGCCTGATGCGGACGACGGTGGGGAACGTGAAGGCGTATCTACGGGGGGAGCCGGGGAACGTGGTGAACTGATGTTGGAGACATCACCCCGGTTGCGTCGCCGGCGGCTCCTGCCGGCCTTCCATCTGGTTGAACCGCTCCTCCATCCGGCGGCGGTAGTCTTCCTGGGCCTTCCTGCGGGCGTCCTCGTCGCGCTGGCGGCGGAAGTCCCGGCCGTGCTCGATGGTCCGGCCCCAGGCGCTGCCGGCGACCTTGTTCCAGGGGCCCAGGCCCATCGCCTTGGGCAGGTACTCGGGCCCGACGGCCAGTCCCTTGGCCAGGCCCGCGTCCACCGCGTCGGCGCCGCGGAGGATCAGCGGGGCGCCCTTGGCGCTGACGACCTTGCCCTCCGTCCCGGCCGACAGGGCCTTGGCGCCGTCGACGGTCTTGATGGACAGCTCCAGGGACGGGTCGACCATGCCTCGCGCGACCAGCGCGGGGTGGCCCGCGTCTTTGGCCTCGACGAGCAGGCGCGTGCGGACGGCCTCCTGATCGACCTGGGTCATCGCGCCGGGCCCAGCCGTCTCGCCCGCGCCGGTGGCGTCGCCGATCGTGCCGGCGGGAGTGACGTAGATCTGCGGGACCGCCATGGCCACGGCCGCGGCCGAGGACGTGGCGCGCTGCACCAGGGCGACGACGTGGACGGTCCGCCTCGCCTGGCGGATCAGGTCGATGATCCTGCCGGCCTCGGCGACCGAGCCGCCGGGGCTGTCGAACGCCAGGACGACGTAGTCGGCCTTGGCCTTGCGGGCGTCGGCGAAGGCCTGGGCGAGGAACTCGGCGCGGACGTCCACGCCGATCTCGCCGACCACCGGCAGCAGGCAGACCGCCGGCCCGGAGGGGGCGGACGTGGTGGTGGGTGCGACGTCGGGCGTGCCGCCGCGCTTGATCGAGCGGATGTCCGCCTTGCGGATGGGGATGGTGACCTTGTTGCCGCCGCGGTCGATCTCGATGACCACCCAGGTGTCGTTTTCCTGCTGGACCGTGCCGATGTAGATGGTCCCGTCGCGCTTGGTGATGGTGTCGCCCGCCACGACCCCGCACACGCACAGCAGCAGCACGGCCGTCAGGCAGTCGATCCGGATTCGGATCGACCCGATGGTCATTATGCGCCTCCTCCCCGCACGGACCCTCGGTGCGGTACGCCCGCCCGCCTTGGGGCCTCCGGCACCGGCGCCGGACCGGCCGGACGTGGCCGCGCCCCCGGGTGCAGACAGTCTACCCGCCCCCGTCCCGTCTGTCCAGACGGCTGGCCGGGACGGGTCGGCTTACGCAACATGTTGACGGCTCGGCCCCGGCGGGGTAGACTTTGTGGACTCAAGTCGGGCTTACAGGGAAGTTATGTTCGAGTGCCGAAACTGCCGCGACCAGCTCTTCGATCTGGTCTACAGGAACCTGCCCGACCGCCTGCACGGCAAGGCGGGCGTGTTCAGCTACGTCCGCTGTCGGGGGTGCGGGCTGGTGCAGCTTCTGAACGTCCCGGACGACCTGGGGGCCTACTACGAAGGCTACAGCCTGCACACGCAGAAGTCCCTGACGTACCGGGCGTTCCGCCGCCTGCTGCTGGGGCACTGCTATCCGCTGCCGCGCGGGCGGACGGGCAGGCTGCTGGACGTGGGCTGCGGGGAGGGCTGGTACATGCGGTTGGCCGCCCGTCGGGGATGGCGGGTCTGCGGGTACGAGCTGGACGGGGAGTACGCCCGGACGCTGTCCAAGCATACCGGCCTGGAGGTGGTCGCCGGGGTCGATGCCCTGGAAGGCAGGGGCGGGCAGTTCGACCTGGTCACGTTCCACTTCTCCTTCGAGCACCTGACCGCCCCGACGCGGATGCTGTCGTTGGCGTTCCGCAAGCTCGCACCGGGCGGGCGGGTGTACATCTCGCTGCCGAACCCGGCCGGGCGCGAGGCACGGGCGTTCGGGGGGCGGTGGTTCCACATCGACCCGCCGCGGCACATCACCCTGTTCACCAAGGCCCAGATCCGCGACCTGCTGGCGCGGACCGGCTTCGAGGGCGCGCGGGTGCGGAACCTGCCCGCCCCGACCGGCTTCGCCGGCAGCCTGTCCTACCTGCTGGCCGGCAGGATGAGCCAGCCCATCTGGCTGGCCGCCACCGCCCCGGGTGTGGTCTGGAGCCTGTTCGTGGGCGACGGCATGTTCGCCGTCACCGCCCGCAAACCGCTCGCCCCAGCCCCGCCCACCTGGGACGAGGGCCGGTACGAGCCGGAGGTTCCCCAGCGCGCCCCCGTGCCGCGCGATCAAGCCCGCGCTCGGGCCGCCCGGCCTCAATGACCGACGCCGGTCCACGCAGCGGCGCAGCCAGTGGAAGGGCGGCCCCGGCCCCCCGCAGACGAATGCAGATTGCGGATTATCCCATTGCGGATTTCGAATTGCGGATTGCGGATTGAAAAAAAAGAAGAAGCGAGGCATGCGGCCAGACGTGCTTCTTCTTCTGTTTCTCAAATCCGCAATTCGAAATCCGCAATCCGCAATTGACTATCACCGATTCCGCAGCCAGGTGGTGCGGATTTCGCGGAGGGTGTAGCCGGTGTCGTTGAGCTCGCGGATGAGGCGGATGCGTTTGACGAGCTTCTCGTCGAAGAAGCGCCGGCGCGTGCCGGCGGGGATGATGGGGTTGACCAGGCCGAGCATGACGTAGTACTCGATGGTCTGCCTGGGCACGCCCGCGGCGTCGGCGGCCTCGCTGAGCTTCATTAACTTCTTCCCGTTGCCGGTGACCATAGGCTCTTTCTGTACGGTGTTATCGTGAAGGGGGGGGCGAGAACTTTAGGGGGTTGGGCGGACCAGACTTCGGTGGGGCGGGAGAATCGCCTGGTTCACTGAAGTGACCAGGCCGATGGGGCGCGGACTAAGGAGGGGGGATGCGGCGAAGGGGCGTTCAGGGTACATTGGGGGTATGAAATGGATCGGCTGGCTCTTTGAGCAACCTGTGTGGCTCTACGTCGCCCTCGTGGTGGCGGAGGGGGTGGTCGGGTTCGGGTGGCTGCTGTCGCGGAGCCGGCGGTGGGCGCGGGCGGCGATCGTGCCGGCGGCGGTGGCTCTGGTGGTGGTCCTGCTGGGGGTGCTCGTCCAGACCGACCGGGAGAAGATCGCCGCCGCCCTGAAGGACATCGCAGCCAAGGCCCAGGCGGGCGACTTCGCCGGCGCGGGCGGGTACCTCGACGCGACCTGCCAATGCCCCGTCCCGGGCGGGGGATCGGTCGGCAGG
>DASRZG010000392.1:0-4003 GCA_035686585.1 Phycisphaerae bacterium | reverse complement strand
ATCGTTCGTCCGCCGCCGCTTGTCGGGCGTTTCGGCCGGCGGGGGTGGCAGGGCCCGGCGGGCGGGCAGGGGCTGATGGTCCCGCGATTTCGCCAAGAGCATGCTGCAGTTGCCGGGCCTGCCGCCGCCCCGTCCGGCGCTCGATTATCCCACGACCCGATTCGGCGGGCAACCGTTGTCCGGCCGCCTTCGTGAGGCCCGTTCACGGGCCTTTGCCCCGCCTTCGGCGGGGTGTAGCCCTCACCTTTACCCACAATTCCCGGGTGCGCGGGGCTCGGCGGCCGCGGAGCGGCCCTCGTTCTTAGCCCCGGGTGACCGGAGCGAAGCGGAGGGAGCCCGGGGTAAACGGCGCCCCCGCGCGCGGAGCCCCGGATGGGGCGATCGTGATTACGGTCGTCCCTCCGGGACTGGCGGATAATGGGGCGACCCTCTCCCAGGGCTTGGCCGCTATCGCGGCCTGCACCCTGGGCTAAGAACGATCGGCCCTCCGGGCCTTCGGCGTCCTGGAGCGTGAGGACCGGCGCGGACTTGTGGGTGAAGGTGAGGGGTGTAGCCCAGGGCCTGTGGCCCTGGGGGGGGGGCTGGCCCCGAAGCCCCTTCCCCTCCCCGCCCCGTTAACGGGGCGGGGAGGGGAAGGGGGAACAGAATGTGGCCCGCTCCCAAGCCCGGCCTGCAAGGCCGTACGTGTTTAGCGTTGTCCCGCTCCGAAGGAGCGGCGAGCGCTTGGCCGGGGGCGCTAGCCCCCGGAAGTGGCCTTTTTCAAGGGAAGAGCCCCGTAGGGGCGATGGAGGAGCCGTGGCGCCGTGGCGCCGTGGCGCCGTCGGCCCGACCTTTCCACCGCCCCTTCGGGGCTCAACTCGGGATAAGGCACCGGTTCCGGGGGCACCGAGGGCATCTCCGCTTCGCTCCGACTGACGCCCCCGGCCAAATGCTCTGGGCCCCGTTCGGGGCCCAACAGCAAACAGCAGGTGGGGACAACGCTAAACACGTACACAAGGCCGGGCCTGCACCCCGCCTGCCGGCGGGGCCAATGCCCGTGAACGGGCATCAACCCGGGGACGCCGGCGGAAGGGCAGCGCAGACGTCTGCCAGCCCGAAGGGCGTGAGCAAGGGCACCGGAACCTCTTCTGCTCCGCCGGCGGACTTGTCCAGCGTACCCTTGGCGGCTTGTCCTGCGAAGCTTCAAGCGAAGCGGGAAGCCGGAAGAGGCGGAAAAAACTGCAAAACGGCTGGAACGAATCCGTGGGAATTGCGTCTGTACAGTGGGAGTGCCGAAGGGGTCTGCTGACCTTCGAGCGGCCGTACGCTCGCCTACGTTGAGAAAGAGAGGAGGCACCATGGCTCGTTTCACTGCTGGCGGGACGGTCCGTCTCGCACTGGGGCTGCTGGCCGTTCTGATCGGTGCGGGGCCGGCCGGCGCGTCGGATGTCTTCAGCTACGGCGTGACGTTCAAGCATAACGGCGCGAACAAGCCGCTGCAGGTCAGCGCCTGGATTCCGGATGACGTCCCGCTGCGGGGGATCCTGTATCTGCCTCCCTCCTGGGGCGGCGACACGCGGTATTACGTTACGAGAGAGCAGTACCAGGCCTTCGCCACGGCGCTGGGCCTGGGCATCGTCGGCATACAGGACCGCGACGGCTGGCCCGGGCACTACGAGGGTGCCACCGGAGCCGAGATACGCTCCAACGTGCAGTTGGTCCTGGACGCCGCGGCCGCCGGGCTGTCCTGCCCGCAGATCAGCAACGCGCCGCTGGCCTTCTATGGCTTTTCCAAGGGCGGATGGATGGACGGGGAGATCGCCTCCTACATGCCGGAGCGGACGATCTGCTTCGTGGCCGACAAGTCCAGCACCTGGATCAACTCGATCAGCGACGCAGCCGTGTACGCGCCGGGCCTGCTTATCGGCGGCCAGCTCGACACGATGGCGGGGGCCGGGGCGGCCTACAGCGCCTTCATCAAGTGGCGCAGCCCCAAGGGCGGCGAAGTGGCGCTGGTGGAAGACTGGCAGGTCGGGCACTCGATGACGGATTTCCGCCTGGTCGAGTCGTTCATCTCCGAGTGCATCTCACGGCGATATCCTGCCGGCCAACTGCCTTCGGCGACGCCGGGCAATCCGATACCCCTCAACCAGATTGCCCCCGGCAGCGGCTGGCTGGTGGAGTCAAGCTACAGCGGGGGGTTTAGCTGGATTCGCTGCCCCGAGGCGGCCCCGGCCGGCAGCTACACCAAGAATGCCGCCACGGCCTGCTGGGTGCCGACCCGGACGATGGCGATGGTCCTGCGGGCCGAAAACGCCGCCAATTCCGGCACGGCGGCCACGCCGATCGACATCCTGTCAACCTCGACGCCGCAGGCCGGGGCATACGCCTTCCAGGCCGGCCAGACCATCGACCTGCTGGTGAACAACTCGTGGCTGAATCCGGCTGACATTACGCGGGTGGAGGTGTTTTGTGAAGACCAGCTCATCGGCGACTTTGCCACGCTGCCGCCCGGCGGCGTTTCGCTCCCGTACACGCTGACGGACCGCGGGGTCGGTACATTCTGGACGCAGGTAACGTACCTCTACAACGGCCAGCCCACCTATGCCACGGACTACTTCACAGCCGTCACCGTGCCGGAACCAGCCACATTGGCGCTGCTCTGCGGCGGCTGGATGTTGACCTGCCTTCGCCGCAGAAGGCAATGATCCCGGGGCACCGACGGCACCTGAGCACTCGAAAAAGGGCTAAAAAGGGCGAAAAAGGGGACGGAGCGCTCGTTTCTGTTCGTTTGCACTCGCGCCGGGCTCTCGGCCGGGCGGGGCGGGCAGGAGGGGGCGGCTCAAGGCTCGGGAGGTCGGAGGTGACCTTCGCCGCCCACTTCCGGGCGTCGCGGCGGGACTTGGCCCGCGCCCCATTGGTGGCCTCAGGGCTCAGGCAGCCTGTCCCGCCGTCTTCCCGCATGCAGTTGCCCCTGTAGAAAAAGACCGTTGGGCCGATGGCTCTACGCTACACCCGCCCGGGCAGGGCGCCAAGGGGGCTGTCCAGCCGGGGGCTGTGCGGCCGGCTGGAGGGCCGTTGGCGTTGGCCGGGGCGGCGCGTGCAGCGGGTGGACAGGCCCCCTCCTTGCCCCGGAGCCGTATGACCTGGACCAGTCAGCAATCAAAGAAAATGATGACGGTCCCGAATCGGCAGAAATGAGTGCTCCGTGCCCGTTGTCCGCCCGACTGTTACACAACGAGAATTCTCATAATTCTCGTAATTGACTGAACGAGCCCGATCTCTGTGGGCGGGGGATGAGGGTGTTTGCAGGGGGTGTTTACACGGCCCGGATAGCAACAGGGTAGTAATGCATATAAGACCTGTCAAAACAGCCGCTTGCGTGGATTGATGGACTGTTTACATTCGATGGTTTTGTAAACAGTCCGTAGACGCATGTCGATCATGTGAGGGGCGGGAAGCGCGGGGGGCTCGGTCAGCTTCTCCCCGGCGGCGGACCGCGGGGGCTTGGGGAGCCCGGGGGTGTTTCCACTCCTGGGATGCTGAGTTGGCGGGAAGACGGGTGGGGCTCCGTCCTCGTCTTCCCGGGTCCTCCGGCCCTGTCGCCCGCGTCTTCCCCCGTTGACTCCGCGGCCGGGCGAGCGTATACTTGTTTGGGAAAAGTTTGGGTATACGATCAGGAAGCGGCGCGATGAACATCCTGCGGATAGACGAGCCGATCCGGGTGCTGGCGGACTTTTCCGGCGGGTCCGTCAGGCCGTTGCGGTTCCGCTGGGCGGGGCGGACCTGCCGGGTGGAGACCGTCAACGGTCAATGGGTGGACCGGCAGGGGGATCATCCATCCATGCACTTCAGCGTCCAGGCCGGGGACGAGACGTACCTGATCCACCTCGCCTCCGGCGACATGCAGTGGTGGCTGGATGAGGTGATTGCCGATTGACGATTGGCGATTGCGGATTGGATGGGCCGCAGCCGTCTTCGCCTGACGGCTTCGCCGGGCGAACGAGGCGCAGAGGGCACAGAG
>DASRZG010000391.1:0-8460 GCA_035686585.1 Phycisphaerae bacterium | reverse complement strand
CCCATCCCCTCCGGCAGGTGGGCGGTGATGTAGTCGTAGCAGAAGAAGTCCACCGCGTCCGGGTCGGGCCAGGGGTAGGCGTCGAACTGGGCGGCCGTGGCGATCGGCCCGACGCCGGTCTCGGCGTACTCGCGGCCCCGGATGCCGCCGGGCCGGCCCGGGAAGGTCCACCCCAGGCCGATCTCCAGACGGACGAAGTCGTAGCCCATGTGGTGCCAGAAGGCGATGAAGTTGTCGCACCAGGCCTCCAGCGCCTCGCGCTCCGGGCCCGGCGGCGCCCATTGGCGCCCGATCATCCCCAGCACCGGCTCCAGGACCGCGCGGTCGACGATGTACTCGATCAGCGGCGGGCGGGCGGGCCGGTAGTCGGTGGTGACGGCGCGCAGGAACCGCCGGCAGTCGGGCGAGGGAGACCGCAGGGGAACGTTCAGGTGTTGGCTCATGGACGCGGATTGTGCGCGCCGGGGCCTCGGCATGCAAGCCGTTGCACCGGCCGAGGAGGGTTGACAGCGCCGCCGCGGCGCGCGAGAACGTGAGGGCCCGTGAGGGGTCCAGGCTGTCATTTCGTCTCCGGGCTCGTGGGCGTGTCAAGGAAAGGTCAGGGCATGTTCCAGATTCACCAGCGTGGCAGCACGGTGGGCCGGGAGGTCCTCGGCGGCGTCACCACCTTCATGGCCATGAGCTATATCCTCTTCGTCCAGCCGGCGCTGCTGACCAAGGCGGGCATGGACACCGGCGGGGTGTTCATGGCCACGTGCGTCTCCTCGGCCGCCGCGTGCATCCTGATGGGCCTGCTGGCCAACTACCCCATTGCCCTGGCGCCGGGGATGGGGGAGAACTTCTTCTTCGTGTTCACGCTCTGCGGGGTCTCGGCGGCGGCCGGGGATTTCAAGCTCTCCTGGCAGGAGGCCCTGGCCCTGACCGTGGTGGCCGGGGGGCTGTTCCTGCTGCTGTCGCTGGTGGGGTTCCGGTCGATGGTGCTCAACGCCATCCCCGACGCCCTGAAAAGCGGCATCGCCGCGGGGATCGGGCTGTTCATCGCCCTGATCGGGTTCGAGTGGGGCAACCTCGTCGAGCCGAATCCCGTGACGTGCCTGACCTTCGCCAAGAGCCAGGGCAACTACGTGGCCGCGTTGACCCTGGCCGGGCTGGGGCTGACGCTGGCGCTGGTGGCCTTCCGGGTCCGTGGAGCGATCCTGATCGGCATCCTCGCCATCACCGCCGCCACGTGGGCTGTGGGGAGGATCTGGGGCGTCCCCGCCGTCCAGTACCAGGGGTTCGTGGGAGTGCCGTCCGGCCTGGGCAAGACCGCCGGCGCCGCCTTCACCGAAGGGTTCGGGTCGTTGTGGGGGAAACTGTTGAGCCGGGATTGGATTCAAATCGTCTCGTTCGCGTTCATCCTGCTGTTCATGGACCTGTTCGACACGGTCGGCACGCTGGTGGGCGTCAGCCGCAGGGCCGGGCTGATGGTCAACGGGCACCTGCCCCGGGCCGAGCGGGCCCTGGCCGCCGACGCCGCCGGCACCGTCATCGGGGCGGGCCTGGGCACCAGCACCGTCACCAGCTACATCGAGTCGATCACCGGCGTCTCCGCCGGCGCCCGGACCGGCCTGGCGGCGATCGTGGCCGGCGGCTGCATGCTGCTGGCGATGCTGTTCCAGCCGCTGGTGGAGATGGTGGGCGGGGGCGTCCGGATCGGCACCTACCCCTGGGGCGACCCGATCCTCCGCTACCCGATGATCGCCCCGGCACTGATCGTGGTGGGGGCGATGATGATGCGGGCGATCCGCGACGTGCAATGGGACGACCTGACGGAGGCCCTGCCGGGCTTCCTGGCGATGGTGACCATGGCGTTCGCCTACTCGATCTCCGCGGGGATCGCCATCGGATTCGTCAGCTACGCCTTCGGCAAGCTCGTCACGGGCCGGTTCCGCGAATGCCCCCTCATCGTCTACATCTTCGCGATCCTCTTCGTCGTCCAGTACGTGTTCGTGATGCCCTGAGCCACCCGGTGTCTCGCCGGTGGGGGACGGGCCGCGCCTCTCAGCGCACCGACAACCGAATGATCCCCTCGGCCTTCTCGCTCAGCGCCTCCACCGCCTTCGGCAGGTCCGCCGGGGCCGTGGAGACGATGAAGGTGATCTCGGACCTGCCGGCCTGGTAGTCGGTGTCCGATTCGACGCGGACCACCTTGATCCCGATGTCGGTCAGGAGCTGGCGGCAGGAAGAGACCGCCTCGGGCGATACGCTCTGGACGGTCACGAGGATCGACCGCGTGGCCCGCCCGGGCAGGGCCCTCTCCAGGGAGTCCAGCACCACCAGGGCGAACAGCACGATGCCCGTCGCCGCCACCGCCGTCACCGCCAGGCCGAACCCCGCCGCCAGGCCGATCGCCGCCGCACACCACAGGCTGGCCGCGGTCGTCAGCCCCCGAATGCCCGCGCCGGACTGGATGATCGTGCCGGCGCCGATAAAGCCGATCCCGCCCATCACCCCGTAGGCGACCCGGGCCGGGTCCACGCGAATGGCCGGCAAGGAGGCGGGCCCGTACACCTCGCCGAACGCCAGCGACACCCCCATCGCCAGCGCCGCCCCCAGCGTCACCAGCAGGTGCGTCCTCAGGCCCGCCGACCGCCCGTGCAACCCTCGCTCCAGGCCGATCGCCGCCCCCAGCGCCGCCGCCAGCACCAGCCGCAGCACCATCCCCAACTGCCACGATACCGGGATCGACACCATCGTGATCGCCATCGGTCCGCTCCGCCGGGCTATCCACGCCGCCGCCGGGGCGACGACTTGACCGTCGTCGGGCGGTCCTTCCGGGAGCCCTTCGGCGGGGCGAGCACCCGCAGCGCCTTGCGGAGGTCGGCCACCTTGAAAATGGCCGTGCTCCTGCCGCCCGGCGCCCCGCCGGTGGCATAGGCGTAGCTGATGTTGATGTGGGCGTCGGCGAGCTTCTGGGCGGCCTGGGCGAACGCCCCGGGCTCGTTCGTCAGCTCCATCGCCAACACCTCCGTCTCCGTGAACCGATCGTGCGTCCTGGCCAGTGCCTTGCGGGCGAGCTCCGGCTCCTCGCACACCAGCCGGAGCACCCCGTGCTCGCTCGAATCCACCAGCGTCAGCGCCGTCACGTTAACCTTGGCCTTGGCCAGCGCCGTCGCCACCTGCGCCAGCACGCCCGGCTTGTTGACCAGGAACACCGAGAACTGCGTCGCCTCTCGCATCACGCCCAGCTCCTTTCGTCCGCGTTCGCACCCCCGTTCCGAAGGTAACTATACGCCCCGAGGCTCGGACCCGCCATGCAAATGCGGGGCAACGGGGGGGCGCGACGCGCGGAGCGAGCAACCCCCGGCCACAAGGGCCGGGGGCGAAATAGGGGTCCCGTCGCTCGGCGTCGTCGTGACGCTATTTCGCCCCCCGCCCTCGTGGCGGGGGGTCCATCCCGAAAGACCCAGTGCCCCCATTCCTGGAAAAACCACGGCGAACGCCCCCACCCGAACCCCGGTTCCAACCCCCCACCAACCACTTGGTTTTCGGCTCGACTTTAGGTAACCTATCCGGCCTTGAGTGCCGAATAGACCCGATGAATCAGGTGTGAATGTGAGCGAACAACCAAGACCAGACCGTGAGAGAGTGGGAGGGCTGGATGAGGCCCTCCAACGCGAGATTGACGAGGCCCTCGGCGGGCGGAGCATCGAAGACGTCCTCGCGGAAACCGTCCCCACCCGCACGACCCCCCGCGGACCCGCGCGCGGGCCGATCCAGCCGGGGGACATCGTCCCCTGCCGCGTGGTCGCCATCGACCGCGACGCGGTGCTGGTGGAGATGGGCGGCAAGGACCAGGGCATGGTGGCCCTGGAGCAATTCGAGCAGGACCCCACCCCCGGCGACGTCTTCCAGTTGGAGGTCGTCCGGTTCGACCGCAACGAGGACCTGTGGGTGGTCAGCCGGGCCGGCGCCGTCGAACGCGCCACCTGGGACGACCTGGCCGAAGGCACCATCGTCGAGGCCTTTGTCGACCGCGCCAACAAGGGCGGCCTGGAGGTCAGCTTCCAGGGCATCCACGCCTTCATGCCGATCAGCCAGATCAGCCTGTACCGCGTCGAGAAGCCCGAGGAGTTCGTGGGCCAGAAGCTCAAGTGCCTGGTCACCGAGGTCAGGCGCCGGGAGCGGCGCGTGATCGTGTCGGCCCGGGCGATCCTGGAGGAGGAGGCGGCGGAGAAGAGGAAGGCCCTGCTGGCCGAGCTGGCCGAGGGCGACCTCCGCGAGGGCGTCGTCCGCCAGATCATGCCCTTCGGGGCGTTCGTGGACCTCGGCGGCGTGGACGGGCTGGTGCACGTCTCGCAGATGAGCTACACCCGCGTCGAGAACCCCGCCGACATCGTCCAGGTGGGCCAGACCGTCACCGTCCAGGTGCTCAAGATCGACCTGGAGAACAACCGCATCTCCCTGGGCATGAAGCAGACCCTGCCGGACCCGTGGGACAGCGTCGAGGCCAAGTACTCCTCGGGGTCCGTCGTCACCGGAACGGTCACCAAGCTGGAGAGCTTCGGCGCGTTCGTCGAGCTGGAGCCCGGGCTGGAAGGGCTGATCCCGATCTCCGAGATGACCTGGAGCGGCCGGCCCCGGCACGCCGGGGAGGTGGTCCAGGTGGGCCAGACCGTCCAGCCGCTGGTGCTCCAGATCGACGCCGCCCAGCGGCGGATCTCGCTTTCGCTCAAGCAGGCGCAGGCGAATCCGTGGGCGGGCGCCGCCGGCAAGTTCCCCGCCGGCACCGAGCTGACCGGGAAGGTCACGCGGATCGCCGAGTTCGGGGCGTTCGTCGAGCTGGTGGCCGGGGTCGAGGGCCTGGTCCACATCTCCGAGCTGTCCGACGAGCACGTCCGGCGGGTCGAGGACGTCGTCCAGATCGGCCAGCCCGTCACCGTCCGCGTCCGCGACGTGGACGAGCCCGCCCGGCGAATCTCCCTGACCATGAAGGGCTTCTACTCCACCGGCGCCGCCCAGCCCGCCACCGAAGCCAAGCCCGGCAAGAAGCGCAAACGCCCCCTCCGCGGCGGCCTGGACTGACCGCGGCCGGACCCCCGGAACGCCCCCGCCACACCATGTCCGGCCTCACCAGTAGATGTACCGCTGGAACTGCGCCTTCTGGCTGGAGGGGAGCTGGTCCAGGTCGGGGATGAGGTAGCGGTTCTGGTCGACGTCGATGAGGACCTTGCCCTTCCGGCCGTAATCGACCGCCCGGTCGTGCTGCCAGCGTATGAGGAAGCTGGCGGGGCCCTTGTTGGTGTCCACGTCGATGGCGACGAAGCCGTACTTCCACCCGACGTGGCGGATGGCGGTGATGACGTGGACGAAGTACCGCCGCCCCAGGGCCTCGCGCACGAGGCGGGCCTGCTCGGGGGGAAACTCGTCCAGGTCGCGGATGACGCCGATCTCCACGTCGGGCCCGGAGCCGGCGGAGTAGATCAGCGAGACGTACTTGTCGGGGTGGGCGACGGGGAAGGCGTAGGCGGCGTAGACGCCGCCGTAGATGCGCTCGTCGCGGACGGTCACGTGCAGGGCGCCGTGGCTGCCCAGGTGGACGCGGCACACGTCGGGCAGGAGGTAGCGCAGCTGGGTCTGGTCCGGGCTGGGGGCCTGGGGATCGCCGTGGGCCTCGGGAGTGTTGGGGGCGTTGGTCATTCTGCCGCCTCCCGCGTCTTTCCGCCGGCCAAGGCGTCGACGCTGGGCTCGCGCGACAGCTCGGTCTGGATCCGCACCAGCTTGGCGTACAGGCCGTCGCGGGCCATCAGGTCCTCGTGGGAGCCCTGCTCGACCAGGCGCCCCTCGTCGATAACGACGATGCGATCGGAGTTTTTGAGGGTGCTGAGCCGGTGGGCGATGACGATGGTGGTCCGGCCGGCCGTCACCCGGACCATCGCTTCCTGGATGAGCTGCTCGCTCTCGGTGTCGACGTTGCTGGTGGCCTCGTCAAACACCAGGATGCGGGGGTCGTACAGCAGGGCGCGGGCGATGGAGATCCGCTGGCGCTCCCCGCCCGACAGCCCCGCGCCGCGCTCGCCGATGTACGTGTCGTAGCCCAGGGGGTGACGCATGATGAAGTCGTGGGCGTTGGCCGCCTTGGCGGCGGCGAGCACCTGCTCGGCCGTCGCGTCCCGGCGGCCGTAGGTGAGGTTGGAGAAGATCGTCCCGCGGAACAGGAACGGCTCCTGGAGGACGATGCCCACGGCCGCACGCAGGTCGGTCAGGCCCATCTGGCGGATGTCCACGCCGTCGATGAGGATGAGCCCCTCGTCCACGTCGTAGAACCGCGCCAGCAGGTTGATGAGGGTCGTCTTGCCCGAGCCGCTCTTGCCCACCACGCCGATGTGCTCGCCGGGGGCGACGTGGAAGCTGATGCCCTTGACCACCGGCTCGTACCGGTGGTAGCCGAACTTGACGTTGTCGAAGACGATGCCCCCCTTCGGCCGGAAGCGGACCGGATCGGGGGCCTCGACGATCTGGGGAGGGGTGTCGAGGATCTCAAAGGTCCGCTGGGTGGCGGTGAGGAACTGGGTCAGCCAGTTGGTCAGTTGCGTCAGGTGGCCGAGGGGCCCGTAGAACAGGCCCAGGTAGCCCAGCAACTGCATGAGCAGGCCCAGGGTGAAGGGCGCCTGGCCGGGGGCCTCCAGGCCCATCTTGTCGCGCAGCACCCACTGGCCGCCGACGAACCAGATGATCAGCCCGCCGATCTGGAACAGGAAGCCGATCGACGGGTTGAAGGTGCCGACGGTGTACTCCACGTCGCGGAAGCTGTCGCGGACGTAGCCGCTGGAGCCGTCGAAGCGCTTGTGCTCGCGCCCCTCCTGCCCGAAGGCCTTGACCACGCGGATGCCCGACAGGATCGTGTTCAGCGTGCCCGACAGCTTGCTGTTGGCGTCCCAGACGCGGTAGTAGCGCGGGTAGATGTACCGCCAGAAGAACATCGCCGCCAGCACCACCAGCGGCGCCGGCAGCAGCGCCAGCAGGGCCAGCTTCCAGCTCAGCGCGAACAGCAGGAAGCCCACCACCACCACCTGGAAGAGCTGGGCGAGCAGCCCGAAGCACAACTGGTTGACGAAGCCGCGCATCTGCTCGGTGTCGGTCACCACCCGGCTCATGAGCTGCCCGACGTTGTAGCGGTCGTAGTAGTCCACGGCCAGGCGCGTCAGGTGGTTGAAGACACGCTGGCGCATGTCGAACGACACCTGCGAGCCCACCAGGGCGGCCAGGCGGTACTTGATGACGCCCACCACCGATTCGAGCACGCGCACCCCCGTCAGCCCCCCCACCAGCGCCAGCAGCCACCAGGTGGCCTGCCCCGGCTGCAGCGCGGCGTTGCCCGCCTGCTCCGGGGCCAGCACGCGGTCGATCAGCAGCTTGACCAGCCACTGGGGCACCAGCGCCAACCCGATGGCCGCCAGCACCAGGACCATCAGGAACACAGCCGAGCCGGTGTACGGGCGCATGAGCCGGAGCACCCGGGCCATCACCGCGCCGCGATCGACGCAGCGCCGGCAGACGTCGCCCTTGAACTCCAGCGCCATGCCGCACTTGGCGCACTTGCGCGGGTTGACATCGTCCTCCGGGCCGGTGCGGACGGGCTGGCCGGTGAGCCAGTCCTGGAGCTTGCGGGCGACCTTGTGGAACACGTCCGCCCGGGCGTTGGAGTAGGCCAGCACCTCCACGTACACCCCGTCGGCCAGCGCCTCCAGGAACCCCCCACCCACGCCCTGGCGCGTGCGGACCTCGCGGATGTCCTGCCGGCGGAGAAGGATGCGGACCGGGCTGGTCCACTCGCCCCCGGGCATCGCCGCCGTCAGGATCCGGTCCTCCAGCGCCAGCAGGAATACCTGCTCATAGCCGCCCTGAAGGTTCAGGTCCGTGTCGGCCGACAGCCAGGCCCCCTCCGGGTCAACGCCGCCGGCGCGCAGGCACGCCGCCAGCTCCCCAGGCAAATGGCGATTCAACAGGACCGATTTCTCGTCTGACATCGGACAGTCCGCATCCGCCAAGCGGTGCGCCCAACACCAACGCCGATCCAACGGCTCCAAACCAAGTCCCCGCCCGGAACATGACAGACCGACTGGGCGAGAACCTGGAAGGCATCATGGCTTCCTCCCGCCCAGAATGCAACCCCCTGCCGCCTGGCGCCGCGCTGTTGCATCCGCCGGGCGGGAATGGTAACGTAATCCGCCGAGGCCGCCAGGCCGATCGGTGATGGAGTTCACCGATTCCAACCGCCCGACTGGGCTGATGACTCCTACCCGCGGATGACCCCCTGGTGGGAGTGCGTATCCGGGATGCCCGGCGACTCCCTCAGGGCCGTCCTGAAGGAGTCTTTTCTATGCGCGAACCGTCCGCCGGCCGCCGGAAACGCCCCGTCCCGCCGGGCCGGGATGCTGACATGCCGTACCGCGAAAGGGACATGCCGTGGCGCTG
>DASRZG010000390.1:0-2577 GCA_035686585.1 Phycisphaerae bacterium | reverse complement strand
CTGATCCTCTGGCCGATCCTGGGGGCGTCGCTGGTGGCGAACCTGGTCCTGCTGGCCATCGGCCTGACGGGACTGATCCTGGCGGCGCTGGGGCTGGTCGGCGAATACGTCGGCAGGACGTACGAGGAGGCGAAGCACCGGCCCATCTACGTCCTCCGCGAGGCCGTCGGTTTCGAATCCGACAAGCAGACCCCCGCCGAGACCCCCGCGCCCGGCCGCGCCGGTCGGCAATCCGAACCCAGCACCATCCGCCTGTTCACCTGACCGGGAATAGGGGGTGCCCCGGACAAGCGAGACAGCGGGTGCCCCGGACAAGCGGAGCTTGTCCGGCGACGTGGGGCAACGGGAGGAAGCCGGACAAGCCAAACAACGGCTTGTCCGGGGCACCCGACGGAACCCGCCGTCGTCACTCTCTCAGTTGCCCCACTTGTCTACCAATCGCAGGAGCTCCGGTCCCGAGCGGACGATCCGCCTTGGCCGTCCGCCCGGCGGGGCGGGGTTGTCGGCGTGGACCTGTCCGCCCCGGCGCCACTGGATGGTCAACCAGCCCAGGGCGTTGGGGGCCACGAAGTCCTTGGCTGGGTTGTCCGCGACGTACGCGCACCGTTCGTGCGGGGCGCCCATGCGGCGGCGCAGCTTCTCGAAGCCGATCGGAGAGGGCTTCCACGCCTGCCGCCCGATCGACTCGGTGAACAACACCTCGTCGAACAGCTCGGCCAGGTGCAGGGCGTCGAGCTTGAGCTGCTGGGCGGGCAGGAACCCGTCGGAGAGGACCGCGGACCTTATCCCGCGCCTCCGCAGTGCCCGCAGCAGCTCGACCACACCCCGACAGGGCCGGATCGCGGGGGCGTGGCGGCGATAGACCTCCACCAGCTCCGCGATGCCGGCGGCGGAAAGTCCAAGCCGATATCGCCGCCCCAGGGCGTCGAACATGTCGCCCCGCCGGCCCGCCAGGAAGCGCCGCCACATCCAGCCGGCGTACTTTCCGTTGCCGCCGAGCCGGCGGTCCACGGCCGCCAAGCCGCTGCGGACGTAGTCGCCCTCGCGAAAGAGGGTGTCGTCCAGATCGAAGACGACGGCCTGGATGTGCCTGTGCGGTCGGGACAATGTCGATTTTCGATTTTCGATTGTCGATTTCAAAGGCTCACCCGAGGCACACCGACTCCGCTTGCGGTTTCGCGCGTGAGGCACTGCGGCGACCACACCTCCGCGCTCTCCGCGATCTCCGCGGTTCGCGAAGGATTCGGGTAAGGCTACCGGATCGTGGGGGTGTCGAATCCGGGCAGCTCTTCCGGACTGGGCACCTCGGTGAAGACGGCCTGGTCGTATCGCAACATCAGCAGGTTGGGGGTGAACTGCCCGAGGCGGGCGGTGACTTCCCGTCCCAGGCGTTCCTCCAGGACGTACCGGGGCAGGTTGGCGCCGGCGGCGATCGCCAGGGGCGCCCCCCCGCCGAAGCGGGGGTTGACCTCGAAGAACCGCGCCTGGCTCCCCGCGGGCCTGCGGCACTGGGCGTTGATCACGCCCCAGATGTCGTCGAGCTTTTCGCCCAGCAGCACGCCGGCCTGGATCAGCTCCGAATCGTGCACCGTCACGCCCTTTTCCACCTCGCCGGAGCGGATCAGCAGCCGCTGGCGCGGCACCACGGACAGGACCCGCCCGGCGCGGGTGCGGAAGATGTCCAGCGTGTACTCCGACCCGGGGACGTAGTCCTGCACCAGCATCAGGTCGCCGAAGGTGGCGACGTGCGCCCTCAACTCCACCTCCGAGTGGATCACCCCCGTGCCGATGCTGGCCGAGCCGCGGATCGGCTTGACGAAACAGGGGAAGAACGGGTTGGCGCGGAACTGCTCCAGCGTCAGCGTCCGGATCGACGGCAGGCCGATCCTCTGGAGGAAGTCGCAGGTCCGGGTCTTGTCCCGGCAGAGCAGGATGGTATCGGCCGAGCCGATCATCACCTCGCAGCCGACGGCGGCGAACTTCTCCCGATGCCGGCTGAGGGAGCGGAGGTCCAGGTCGGTCAGGGGGATCAGCAGGCCGACCCGGCGGCGGACGCAGATGTCCAGCAGGGAGGGGATGTAGTGCACGGTGCCGGCGGGGGGCACGACCTCCCGGGCGTCGGCCACGTGCAGCGCCGCCGAGCCGGCGTTCATGTCGGCGGCGATCAGATCGCCGGTCAGGTCCATCTCCCGCATGGTCCGGCGGAAGGCCTCCAGCAGCGCGACCCGGCGCCCGGCACAGGTGAACAGGATGTTCAGCTCGTCATGGCCGATCCGTGCGATCCTCCGTCCCGACGCCGCGGGCACCGCCCGCCCGGGCGGCGCCGCGCTTACAGGTTGGCGGTGTACCAGTCAATGGCCTTGCGCAGGCCCTCTTCGAAGAACACCTTCGGCTCGTACCCGATGACCTTTCGGGCCAGGGACACGTCGGCGAGGCTGTCGCGGACGTCGCCGGCGCGCGGGGCGGCGTACTCGGGCTGGACGTCGGTGTTCATCAGCTCCTTCAGCAGGGCGAGGATGTCGTTGAGCGAGGTGGCGTGGTGGCAGGCGATGTTGACGGCCGTGCCGTCGCAGACCT
>DASRZG010000389.1:0-4706 GCA_035686585.1 Phycisphaerae bacterium | reverse complement strand
CATTTCCGATTTCCAATTTCCAATTTCCAATTGGGAGCGTCCCCGGGGGGGAACCCGCTTGCGGTTTAGCGGGCCGTCGACGGGCCGGACATTTGGCGTAGATCAACGACGCCAAATGGCAAGCCGCCCGGCTTCATCCCGCCCCGACGGGACAAGCCTACCGGCCGGCGGCGAGCAGGCGGCCCAGGGGGTTCAGGCGTGTTTGGCCGGCGAGGGCGGCGATGCCGGGGTCGGCGATGCCGGCCGCGCGGAGGGGGGCGATGATGTCGCGGGGCAGGTCGGGGACGTAGGCGCGGAGGACGGTGGCCGTGGGGGCAGGGGTGACGGTGACGTCGGGCAGGGAGGCCGGCAGCAGGCAGCTTTGGCCGGGGGCGAGGCGTTCGGTGTGGCCGTTGCCGGTGATGTCAGCGTGGCCTTCGATGACGGTGAGCACCTCGAACCGCCGGGGCGGGGCGCCCACGCGAGCCGGGCCGGCCAGGTCCAGGCGCTCCAACGCAAAGTGCTGGCAGGCAAAGATAAACGTCCGCGAGTTGGGGCCGTCGGCCAGCGGGACCGGGTGGGTGCGGCAGTCGAAGCCGTCTTCCAGGTGCACCGCCTCGACCGCACTGCGGGCGGCCGCGATCCGCTCGGCCTCCGTGCCGGCCCGCCGTGGCGGCTTGAGCGAGGTGTACACGTCGGAGTTCTGCATGATCTCGTAGAACAGCAGCCCGCCGGGGCTGTAGTGCATGGTCCCGGCGTACAGCAGGAAGGCGTCGCCGGGTTTGGCGGGGTGCTCGGCCATACATTCCGCCGCCCTGTCAGCCAGAACGGCGTTAACCAGCTGCCCCCGCGTCACGCGCGCCCGTGGGCCCGCGTAAACCTTTGCATCCGAGGCAGTTCGGAGCATATACCACGCCTCGGTCTTGCCGCAGAACTCCTCCGGGAATCGCTCAGCCGTCAGGCGGTCGTTCGTGTGGACCTGCTCACTGAGGGTATGGGTGGCGTCGAGAAGCTTGATCAGCAGCGGGAACCTGCCGCCGAACCGGTCCATGATCTCCCCGCCCAGCAGGTCGGCCCCGTTGGCGTCGATGGCCTCCCGCAACGTCCGCCCCGCCAGCGGGCCGTTGACGATCTCGCTGGACTCACCGGGCCGGTCGCACACCTCCCACGTCTCGCCGACGCGGTGGCCGTCGGGCAGGTGCGTCTTCTCGAACTCCCGCACGATCCAGCGGTTACCGAAACGGTAGTCGCGCAGGACCTCGCGGAAGCGAAGCGGATACATGGGGGCAATTTCGGGGTCCATCAGATCTCCGTTTGGTCGTCCGGCAGGGATACGCCGCGCTCGACAAGGAATCGGGCGACCTGTTCGTAGTTGGGTATCCCCGCCCTGCCGCCGATCTTTCGGCATTTCATAGCGGCGACGGCCGAGGAGAAAGCGAGATTGGTCTGAAGGTCCAGGCCGCGGACCAGGCCGCAGCAGAAGGCGCCATGGAAGGTGTCGCCCGCGCCGGTGGTGTCGACGACGTCCACCGGGAAGGCGTCGGCGGTGATGAACTGCCCGTCGGCCAGGCAGACCACCCCGTCGGGGCCAAGGGTGACGACCGCGTGCGTCGGGCCCATCGCCAGGACCTTCTCGCAGGCGGCGCGGAGGTCGGCGTCGAGACGGCGGGCGGCCTCGGCGGAGAGGATGGCGTAATGCATGTGCGCCATGAGCGACCGCGTGCGATCGTTGATGCCCTCGATGTCGCCGACGACGGGGACCCCGAGCCGCCGGGCCTCGGCCGCCGCCCGCAGGGCACTGGCGCAGCGGGAGCCGTCGACCAGTACGCAGCCGGCGTCGGTCAGGCGCGCCAGGTCGCCGATCGGCTCGTCCGGGTCCACGATTCGCTGGATGAACGGGAACCGCCGCTCGCCTGTGGACCCGTCGACGCAGACGACTACGATGGGCCCTTGGGCGCCGGACACGCGGACGACTTGGCTGACGTCCACGCCCTCGGCCGCCAAGCCATCGATGATCATGCCGCCCGCCCAGTCGTCGCCGACCGCGCCCCAGAACTCCGCCCGCGCCCCCAGCCGGGCGGCGGCGACCATGGCCGTGGCGGTCATCCCGCCGCCTTGGACGTCGAAGTCCTTCACCCGGGCGGCATGGACGGGCTCGGCCGAGTCAGCCCACAGGATCACCTGGTCCAGGCACGCCAGGCCCACGCCGATGACGGTCTTGCTCGATTGGTCGCTGCTCATGCCCTACCTCACGACCCGGGTGCCACGGACTGCTTGCCAGTCCGTGCCTCCTCACACCCTAAGCCGAGCACGGGCTGACCAGCAGCCCGTGGCACCCATCCTACAGCAGACCCTCCACACCCAACTCGTGGATGATCTCAGCCGCCCGCTGCCGGATCGCCTCCCTGCCGGCGCGGAGGACCTTGTGCCAGCCCGCCCCCTCGACGGCGGCCGCCTGCAGGGCCTGGCTGAAGTCGCGGTGCAGTTGGCTGGCGATGTTGATCTTCCGCATGCCCAGCTCGCCCGCCCGGCGGACATCGGCAAAGGGGATGCCCGTCCCGCCGTGCAGGCTCAGCGGCACGCCGGTGGCGGCGGCGATCCGCTCGATCAGCTCGAACCGCAGCCTTGGCGGGGACTTGTAGAACCCGTGGGCGTTGCCGACGGCCGGGGCCAGCAGGTCCACGCCCGTCTCGGCCACGAACCGCCCGGCCTCCGCCGGATCGGCGAGGTGACTGTCGCCGGCGGCGGCCTGCTCCTGTCCGAAGCTGCCCAGCTCGCCTTCGATCGTCGCCCCGCGGGCGTGGGCCAGCTCGGCCATCGCCCGGGTGCGGCGGATGTTCTCGTCCAGCGGGTGCTCCGAGCCGTCGAACATCACGCTGGTGAACCCCAGCTCCAGCGCGCGCGAGACGGTCTGGGCGTCCTTGCCGTGGTCGAGGTGCAGCACCACCGGCACCGAGGCCCGCCGGGCGAACGACGCCACCAGGTCCACGCACGCCTCCAGGCCCAGGTACGTCGCCCCGGGCGCCCACACCAGCAGAACGGCGGGGCAACGGGCGGCCTCGCAGGCGGCGAGGATGCCCTGCAGGAAGTCGCTCTGCCCCCCGCCGATGTCCAGGGCGGGCAGGCACAGGCGGCGGTCGGCCGCGGTTGACATCAGGTCATGCAGGTTGGCGAACATGGGGTCCAGTTGTAGTCGCCGGCGCGGGACAGTGGAAGCGCTTTCCGACGATCCAGGCGCCCCGCGACCACGCCATTGACAACCCCCACCCACCGTTATACAAGCGCTCTGGCCGCTCGCGCCGCCGGCGCGAGGGAGGATTCCAGCAGCACAAGGTGGTTCAGGCATGCACACGGTCAAAGACGTCCTGTACGGAACGGCCTTTCGCAAGATCGACGTGGACAACGTGCTCGACCCGGACAGCCCCTCCTGGGTCCGGTTCGACCCGGTCCTGGGGTACGTGCCCGACGACATCGCCATGAAGGACGGCGAGGGCAGCCGAAGCTCGATCTACACCTTCGAGCCGACGGGCGAGCGGAAGATCGTCAACGGCGCCGGCCAGCCCTGCCGGATCAACACGTACGGCGACAGCTTCACCATGTGCCAGCAGGTCAGCGACGGCGAAACCTGGCAGGAATACCTCGCCAGCCACCTCGGCGAGCCCATCCGCAACTTCGGCAATGGCGGATACAGCGTCTACGTGGCCTACCGCCGGGCGCTGCGGATGGAGGCGACCGAGTGCTCGGGCGAGTATGTCATCCTCGGCATCTACGACGACGACCACATCCGCAGCCTCGACGCCGCCCGGTGGATCCGCACCGAGTGGCCCCGGCGCAACCGCCGGTCCGACGGCCCCCGCCCCATGCACGGGCTGCCGTGGGCCCACGTCCGCTACGACCTCGAAAAGGGCCGCTTCGTGGAGAAGGACGGCATCTGCACGACCCCCGACGACCTGCGGGCCCTGTGCGATCCGGAATGCTACTACGAGACCTTCAAGGACGACCAGATCGCCCGCATCTTCACCCTGCGGACCGGCGGGCACGTGGATAAGGTCGACGATCTGCAGGCGCTGGCCGAGGCGTTCGGGGTCGAGGTGGACCTGACCGACCCCGACCGGCGCGCCGCCGACGCCGCTCGGCTGCACCTTACCTACGGGCTCAAGTCCACCGAGTTCATCCTGGACGAGATGCGGGTCTGGGCCGAGGCGCAGCGCAAGAAGCTGATGATCCTGCTGTTCTACGCCGACTCGGAGATCCCCAAGCTCATCCGCGACAACTGGCGGCTGGACGAGACGCTGGTCGATTACCTCAACCGCAACAACGTGCCCTACGTGGACGTCCTCCGCAAGCACGCCATCGACTACGCGTCGATGAGCTTCTCCTACGACGACTACATCGCCAGATACTACGTCAAGGCAGCCGGGGCGGCGGTGTTCGGGCATTACAGCGCCGTCGGCAACTTCTTCGCGGCCATGAATATCAAGGACGAGGTGGTCGCCTGGCTGGACCCCAAGCCGCCGACGTATCGGGGCGGGTAATCAAGCAAATCGCGGAGAACGCGGAGAACTACATTGGGAAGAGGAACCTCCGCGTCCTCTGCCCTTTCCGCGGTTAACAAGAGAGACGGGTGGCATGGTCACGCGTCGTTTGCGTGACCATGTGGAGGCTGGCGGCGGCGTATGGCATGGTTACCCGCGGACGACGCGTGTAACCATGGCACCCGAGAGGTT
>DASRZG010000388.1:0-2851 GCA_035686585.1 Phycisphaerae bacterium | reverse complement strand
GTCCGGATCACCCCGGCGACGCGGTACTCCACATCCCGCCAGGTAAACACGGCCGGCAGCCCCGGCTCGCCCCGCGCCATGGCGGCAGCATCCCCGGCCCCCGCAACGGGGGTGAGCGGCTCGCAGATGAACTGTTCGCGGCTTGCCTTGCCCATGGTCGAATGCAGCCCGGCCATTCTGGTCGCGGCACCTGCCGCGACACGGAACACCGGAATCGTATCCAAACAAAACCCAAACGTCAACGCCTATCCAAGACGGATCGACCTCTTTTCCTGTCTCGCACACGGGGACCTGGAACACCACCGGCACGTCCCGCGCGTATAGATAATCGCCCCCCGGCGGAAGCGGGGGGTTCAAGACGTCAAGGAACGGTTCGACGTCCTCTGGAGTTCGTAACCCCCCGCTTCCGCTGGGGGGCGATGGTCTGTCCGCGCCGGGCGCTTGATTGGACGGGAGAGGGGTCGTATAAACGGGAACAGTGCACGGAGGACGGGTTCGGAGCGGACGCGAACTGGCTATGAAAACCTACGCGGAAATCAATGATCGGATCGAGTCGGGCAAGGCCGTGGTGCTGACGGCTGAGGAGATCATCGACTATGTCGACGCCAAGGGCCTGGCGAAGGCGGCCGAGGAGGTCGACGTGGTCACCACCGCCACCTTCGGGCCGATGTGCTCCTCCGGGTGCGTGCTGAACTTCGGGCACTCCAAGCCGCGGATGCGGTTCTCCGAGGCGTGGATCGAGGACGTGCTGTGCTACTCCGGGCTGGCGGCGGTGGACCTGTACCTCGGCGCCACGCAGCTTCGCGACCGCGACCCGGCCAACCTCTACCACCCCGGCGAGTTCCGCTACGGCGGCGGGCACGTGATGGAAGAACTGGTGGCGGGCAAGGAGCTGCAGCTTTTCGCCCTGTCCTACGGCACGGACGAATACCCCCGGCGGGAGATCCGCACGTACTTCACGATCGCCGACCTCAACCAGGCCATCATGGTCAACCCGCGGAACTGCTACCAGAACTACAACGTGGCCGTCAACGACTCGGACCGGACGATCTACACCTACATGGGCGTGCTGGAGCCGGGCCGGAAGAACGCCACCTACTGCTCGGCCGGGCAGCTCTCGCCGCTGCTGAACGACCCGCTGTACGAGACGATCGGCGTGGGCTCGGCGGTGTGGCTGGCGGGGGCGCGGGGGATGGTCTACGCCGAGGGCACCCAGCACACCGGCGTGGTGGAGCGGACGGCCGACGGCGTGCCGACCGGCGGGGCGGGCACGCTGGCCCTGACCGGCGACATGAAGCGGATGATCCCCAAGTTCGTCCGCGGCGTGAGCCTGATCGGCTACGGCGTCTCGCTGGGGATCGGCGTGGGCGTGCCGATCCCGATCCTCAACCCCACCGTGCTCAAGCGGACGTGCGTCCGCGACCGCGACATCTACGCCCCCGTCATCGACTACAGCCACGACTACCCCCACAGCACCGGCCGGGTCCTGGCCAAGGTCAGCTACGAACAGCTCCGCCGCGGCGAGATCACCGTGGAGGGCAAGGCCGTGCCCGTCGGGTCGCTGTCGTCCTACAGCGCCGCCCGGGAGATCGCCGCCCTGCTCCGCGACGAGATCGCCCGGGGCGACTTCCTGCTGTCCGAGCCGATGGCCAAGCTGCCCGCCGACGTCCCCTTCAAGGGCCTGGCCGACCGGGAGAAGTCCTCATGACCGCCACCATCACCAGGAAGCTGATGCTGTCGTTCCCCACCTGCGAGTGCGAACAGCCCATCGTCTACCACCTGGTGCGGGACTACGACCTGCTCGTGAACATCTTCCGGGCCAAGGTCGCCCCGGACGAGTCGGGCTACCTCGTGCTGGACGTGACGGGCACGGAAGAGAACATCGACAAGGCCCTGGCGTACGTCAAGACCTTCCACGTCACGGTCAACTTCACCGGCAAGGGCCTGGTGTGGGACCTGGCCCGCTGCACGAGCTGCGGGGCCTGCCTGACCCACTGCCCCACCGACGCCCTGCACGTGAGCGATCGGGCCACCATGGCCGTGGCCTTCGACGAGGACAAGTGCATCGAATGCCTCGCCTGCATCCGCCTCTGCCCCTACGGGGCGTGCGCGTCGGCGTTTTGAGCGGGCCCAAGGGTGCCACAGGCTGCTTGCAGCCTGTGTTCGTGGGCTTGGCACGGGCTGCAAGCAGCCCGTGGCACCCCCATTTTCGAGGCAGTCGGACATCACGCGCATGAGCACCCCGCGGGAATATCGCCGGTTCGCCCACAAGGGGGCGAACTTCCGGATCTGCTCCGACCGGTTCGACGCGGCCGCGGCCGAGATCGTCCGGCAGCGGGAGGCCCTCGAGCAGTACCTCCGCCGCCACCGGGCCTTCGGGGAGTCCTTCGAACCCGTCGACGCCCTGCCGGATGCGCCCGACGTCGCCCGGCGGATGGCGCGGGCGGCGGCGGCGGCGGGGGTCGGGCCGATGGCGGCGGTGGCGGGGGCGATGGCGCAGATGGCGGCGGAGGCGGCGATCGCGGCCGGGGCGGCCGAGGCCATCGTCGAAAACGGCGGGGACCTGTTCCTGATCTGCGGGCGCCCCGTGGTGGTGGGGCTGTACGCCGGCCGGACGCCCCTGTCCGACCGGCTGGCCCTGCGTGTCGGGCCCGAGGAGACGCCGCTGGCGATCTGCTCGTCCTCGTCGCGGATGGGCCATTCGATCAGCCTGGGCGACTGTGACCTGGCGACGGTGGCGGCCGCCGACGGGTCTCTGGCGGACGCGGCCGCGACGGCGGCGGCCAACCGAGTCCGCTCGGCCGACGACATCGCGGCGACGCTGGCGGCCATTCAAGGCATCGCCGGCGTG
>DASRZG010000387.1:0-2542 GCA_035686585.1 Phycisphaerae bacterium | reverse complement strand
TGGAGAAGGTGCGCCAGCGTCTGCTCAGGGCGGCCGCCGCCCTCCGGGCCGCCAACGTCCCCTACGCCGTCGCCGGCGGCAACGCCGTGGCGCTGTGGGTGTCCCGCGTCGACGAATCCGCGGTCCGCACCACCCGGGACGTGGACATACTCCTCCGGCGGGAGGACTTCGACGCCGCCAAGGCCGCGATGGAATCGGCGGGGTTCGTCTACCGCCACGTGGCCGGAATCGAGATCTTCCTCGACGGCCCGGCCGCCAGACCGCATGAGGCGGTCCACATCGTCTTCGCCAACGAGAAGGTCCGGCCGCAGGAGCCGCTGCCCAATCCGGACGTGAGCGAGTCTGAGGACGCCGGGGCGTTCCGCGTGATCTCTCTGGATGCCCTGGTGCGGATCAAACTGACCGCCTTCCGCGACAAGGACCGCATGCACCTGCGGGACCTGCTCGACGCCGGCCTGCTCGACGGTCATTGGCTTGCCAAGCTGCCCGGCATCCTCTCCGACCGCCTCCGGCAACTGCTGGACAACCCGGAAGGCTGACGAAGGCCGCCCGGCCGCATCCTGCGGCCAAATCAATCGAGGGTAACGCCATGGCCACGAGAATCGCCCTGGGGCTGTTGCTGGTCCTGTCCGCAACCGCCGCGGCGGAATCCGCGCGCTTCCTGGCCGCCCCCGCCGCCGAACGGCAAGGGGCGACGGTGGAGGTGAGCTTCGCCGTCTCGGCGGCGACCGACGTCGAGGTGGCGGTCCTGCGGGGCGGGAGGGTCGTCCGCCACCTGGCCGCCGGCGTGCTGGGCGGAGAGAATCCCCCGCCCGCACCGCTGAAGAGCGGGCTGCGGCAGGGCCTCACCTGGGACGGCAGGGACGACCTGGGCCGCGCCGTCCCGCAAGGCCCGGCCGGGTGCACGGTCCGCGTCCGGCTGGGCAACGGGGTCGCCTTCGACGGCCTGATCGGCGGCGACCCGTACACCTTCGGGCGGATCGTGGGCATCGCCTGCGACGAGGACGGCAACGTCTATCTGCTGGGCTTCTTCGGGGAGATCAACCAGGACCACCTTTCGCTGCGCGTCTTCGACCCACGGGGGCGGTACCTGCGGGAGATCATGCCCTTCCCCGCCGACCTGCCCCCCGAGGCGGTCAAGGACCTGGCCCGCTGGGACGAGCAGCGCAAGTGCTTCCTGCCGCGGAACCTCAAGACGCTCAACCCCGACTTCTACGGCACGGGCCGGTCCAGCCCGCTGCTGCTGGTGTCGGCGTCGAAATCGGCGGGGGTGGTCCTGACCGACGGGACCCGGCTGTACCGTCTGACGCCGCGCGGCGCCGTCGCGGGGGAGGCCTTCGTCGAGCGGGTGATGTGGCCCAAGAAGCTGATCCCCTGGGGCAGCATCCCCAACAGCGGCGGCGGCCCGGTCCACCTCGCCGTCGGCGGCGATGGCAAGACCGTGTACCTGTCGGGCCCGTACTCGTCCAAGACCCGCTACGGGCACGAGTACAACCCCGCCCTGCCGCCGGGGCGCGTGTACCGCCTGAAGCTGGATGAGCCGGGGACGATGGCGGAGTTCGTCACGATCCCGGTCGACCACACCGAGGGTGTCGGCGGGGCGTGGACGAAGGGCATGGGCTACGCCGAGTTCACTCGTGGACCCGTACAAGGGGTGACGGTGGATGCAGCCGGAAGGGTCTACCTGTGCGACCGCCAGCGGGGCCGGGTGAGCATGTACGACCCCAAAGGCAAGGAGTTGGCCCACGTCCGCCTGCCCTACGCCGAGCAGGTCCAGGTCCATCCCCGCACGGGCGCCGTCTACGTCCTGCAGAGGGACCGCATCGCCTACGGCACCTGGCACGCGAAACTGCTGAAGTTCGATCGCCTGGCGCCCGACGCCGAGCCGGCGGCGTCCTTCCAGTTCGGCCCGCAGACTGCCCATCCGCAGATGGCCCTGGCGGCGGGCGAGCAGACACTGGTCTGGGTGGCCGGGACCAAGGAGGGCCTGACCGCACTGGCCGACCGGGGGTCGGAGTTCGAGCCCGTCACGACGCAGTTCGCCCCGGCCAAGGGCATCCCGTACGACTGGACCCGCCTGGCGGCGGATTATGACCGCGACGAGATCTACGTCAGCGACGGCGGGGAGGGCGTGTGGCGATACGACGGCAGGACGGGCCGGGGAGGCCGGTTGACCAAGGACGGCAAGCCCTTCCTGGTCAACGACCTGTCGGTCGGCTACGACGGCCTGCTGTACGTGCGGGTCAGCGGGACGTGGGACGGCTCGTCGGCGCGGTATTCGGGCCCGCTGTGGCGGCTGGACCGGAATCTGGAACCCGCCCCCTACCCCGGCAGCGGCACGCACGTGCTGAGCCGGTACATCTACAGCCGTTACGGCGTGGGCTACGCCGAGCGGGGCATCGGCGTCGGACCCCAGGGCCAGGTGTACCTGTCCTTCATGTACGAGTGGGCGAAATACCTGGTGGGCGGCTTCGGGCCGGACGGCAAGCCGGTCAAGGGCAAGTACATGGCCGGGCAGATGCAGGAGGGAAACTTCAAGGCC
>DASRZG010000386.1:0-4820 GCA_035686585.1 Phycisphaerae bacterium | reverse complement strand
GGTCGTATTCCTTGTGTGTCAGGATCATCAGCGTGTAAACGATCGCCGTGTTGTAATGAACGGCCGCGATGAGCCGGTAACGATTGTGTGCCACATTGAACACCACCACCGCCCGCCCGCTGGCCACCGTCACCATGTCGGCGCTTGGGAAGGTCTTACGAACCGCCGCGAAGTTCCGCCACTCGGCGGCCCTGGTTTGCTGGACCCATGTCCGCAACGATGCCTCGGCCTCGCGGTGACCTTCCCAGAACTCCTTCAACATGCTCGTCTTGATGATCCGCATCCCTGTACCATTATCGGCAAGTGATGACAGAATGTCAACAGGCACAACAGGATTTCTCGGAGCGGTGTTTGGAGGTCAAAGGGATCACCTGTGCCAAATGCCAGGAACCGTTGGGCCGATGTGGCCGCGCTGCAGGGGGCCGGGCGGGGCGTCAAGGGAGTTCGGGCCCCGGAAGCGTGGCCGTTGATGCGCTTGGCTGGAGGCCGGAGGCGGTTTCGGCCGGCCGCGCGTCCCCAGAGGCGGTCCTGCGTGCGTTTGAGTAGTGTTCAGAAATCGCCGCCTCCGGCAGATCACCCCAGGGAACGGCGAACCTGATGTCAGGTATCTTGGGGCCGGAGGGAAACTGCACGGAAAACCGTATAACTTTATCACGAATAATCCTTTAGTTGCGTAGGCCGGACGGGACATCTCGGGGGGCTTTCCGCACCCTGTGTGGTTTGGGTTAAGGTTCACGTTGTTCCGGGCCGGGAGCGGTCAGACGCCCAGGCTCCGCAAGGGGCGGGGGAACACAGCTGTGGGCCGTGGCGGCAGACCACCTCGGCGCCGCGGAAGAGGTCCTCGCAATCGCCGCCCGCAAGTACGGTCATGCACTCCGGAGGCGGAGCCGGCTTGCACACCCGGCCGGCAACGGGCATGATGGCGCGACGCCGACGGGAGTTCCCGGCCGGGGCCGCACCGATCGGCGGGCCATATCGAACGAACGGACGGAGACATGATCCGCAACGAGACCATTCGCCGAGAGGGCATCGTCTACAGCGGGCAGTGGGAGCCGATCTACTTCCAGAAGCAGAGCGGCCATCGCAACGCCCGGAACCTCGACGCCGCCTACGACTTCAAGCGGTCGGAGGCCTACGTCCGGCACCTGGCGTCGATCGGCGTCAACCAGCTCTGGGGCAACTTCTTCAAAGGCTATGGCCTGGACTTCGAGGACGCCGAGCAGCGGAAGGTTGCCCGGCTCATCCACTTCTGCCACAAACACGGCCTGCGGTACGTCGCCTACATCACCTTCGGGACGCTGACGCTGGAGACGCTCCTGCCCGAACAGCCCACGGCGCGGGACTGGATCGCCCGGCCGGACGTGTCCGGCCGGGCGCCCTACTCCGGCTACCAGAACTTCCGGGCGCGGGTCTGCTACAGCTCCGACGAGTACATCGACTACCTGCTGCGGGTGGTGGACAAGGCGCTGGACATGGGCGCCGACGGCATCCACTTCGACAACGCGGAGATGGCGATCGGCTTCGAGGCCTGCCGCTGCTCGCGCTGCCGGATGAAATTCCGGGCGTGGCTCGACGAGCGGTACGGCAGGCACACGGCCAAGACCCGCCGGGCGGGGCAGCTCCGCTATGGCATGAACGACTTCACCCACGCCAACGCCCCGTGGTTCACCCCGGGCCAGCACCCGGTCAACCAGCGCCGGATCGAGGTGCCCCACCAGCAGGACTGGATCCAGTTCCGCTGCAACACCTTCGCCGCCGCGGCGAAGCGCCTGTCCGACCGCATCCGCTCCCGCGGCCGGCTGGTCGAGTTCAACTTCGGCAAGAACGAGAACACCAACAACCCCTACTACCGCGGCCTGGACTACGAGCGCGTCTACCCGCTGGTGGACATCTCGTTCCACGAGGGGGTCTCCGGGCTGGGGGCGAATCGCCACGGCACGCCGATCTGCCCCATCCGCTCCTACCGGGTGGCCGAGTCGTTCGGCATCGGCCTGATGACTTACTGCCGCAGCACGCTGGCCCAGGCGATGGCGTTCGCGTTCAACCGCGGCATGACCGGCACGGCCCACGCCGGGCAGGACGCGTCGCGCCAGCGCTTCTTCGACTTCTTCCGCCAATACCGCCGCTACAACACCTGCGCCGAGTCGATGGCGAACGTGGCCGTGCTGCGCCACCGCCTGTCGATGGCGTACGACAGCTACACACCCGTCCTGGCCGCCTGCGCCGTCGAGCAGGTGATGCAGGAAAGCCACATCCCCTACGCCATCCTGGCCGCCTCGCAGCTCGACCGGCTCGGGCGGTTCAGGCTGCTGATCATCCCGGCCATGCAAACCATGACCGATGGGGAGATCGACACCGTCAGCCGATGGGTCCGCCGCGGCGGCCGGCTGATGCTGGTGGGCGAGGTGGCGAGCAAGGACGATCTGAACCAGTTCCGCACGCCGTCGCGGCGGGTGGAGACGATCGAGGACCTGCTGGCGTCGGATCGGCGGCAGTGGGGGTTCGCCCCGCTGGCGGGCAGGGCGTTCGACGCGATGTTCGTGACCGACGCCGGCAAGGGCCGGGTGGGGTTCCTTCCGCGCCTCGACCACCTGGAGGTCCCGGGCACCGGCATCCCGGACTGGACGGTGGAGGACGACCACATCAACGCCCCCGCCAACGCCGCCGAGGTGCTCGGGGTGATCCGCGAGCTGCTGGACGGCGCCGAGCGGCTGCGGGTGATCGCCCCGCGGGAGGTGGTGGTGGACCTGTGCCGCCACGGCGAGACGGGGGAGGGCATCGTCCACCTGGTCAACATCGGCCACGCGGCCGGCCGCACCGCCGGCGCCGACGTCGCCTTCCGCTGGCCGGGGACGTTCAAGAGCGTCCGCTGCCTCCGCTACGACGAAAAGCCCGTCCGGTTAGCCGTCCGGAAGCGCGGCCCGTGGCACCGGGTGCGCGTCGAGGGCATCCGGGAGCATGCCGTGCTGATTCTGCCCGGCAGAACTTCCGCGGGGTCTTGACAAATCCGGAAACCGTGGTAGGATACGGCCTGTAAGTGGCGTCGGCGTTTGTGCAGGCTTGGCCGGCCTGCACAAGACCCGCAGGTAAGAGGGTTTCATCTGTTGGCAGTTGGGAGCGGATTTCACATCGCCCCTGTTGATGCTGCGGTGCGCATTGTGCCGTTTTGCTAGCCCCGTCGTGGATTGGCCACGGGGGGGATCCGACAGGAGAGGATTGGAAATGGGAGGTGGAAGGCGTATGAACAAGAAACTGGCATTGATGGTGGCTGTCTGTCTGTGCGGCATGGCCTCGTTGGCCTACGCCGGCGCGACCGTCACGGTCACAGACATCGGCAGCGACGACGTGGCCGCCCTGACCCAGCCGATCCGGGCGTTCCCCGTCCCGGCGGCGGCGGGATGGACCGGGGCGGCGAACCTGGTCTATGACAACTACGCCGAGGGGATCGCCTTCAGCAGCGGCTGGCTGTACAGCGAGCTGAACTGGGTGCAGTTGCCCCTGGGTAACGCCGCGGTGGACATCCACGGCGTCTCGCACAGCGGTGGCCCGCCCGTCGCGATCGATGACACCAAGCTGATGTTCACCAACGAGGAAGGCAGCGAGGCGGACGATCCGGGCCCGCCGGACAAGCGCTGGCCGTACCACATCCCCCGCCCGGGTCAGTACTGCGGCATGGATTTCACCTGCCTGGAGTTCGACCTGGCTGATGACAGCGGCCTGCAGTTCGGCGTCTTCCTGCCCGCCCACTCCAACACCTGGAGCGACGACGACGATCTGTCCTGGGACGATCACAACTACGTCCTTCAGACGGCCACCGTCGACGTCTACGTCCGCAACGTGGGCGAGGACTGGACCACCGCCGAGCACGTCGCCATCTCCCTCAATCCCTCCGGAAACGGCAGCTTCTGCCCGTTCCTGATGATCGAGGACACCGAAGGCATCGACGCGGTCGCGATCATCCACGACTCCGGCGCCTACGGCTCACCCACCTACGGCTTCATGGACGTCTACAGCGACGTCCCCGAGCCGATGACGATGGGCCTGCTGCTGACCGGCGCCGCCGGCCTGCTGATCCGCCGGAAACGCTAATCACACGTTGGAGACTTGCAGACCGATCCCCCGGCCGCCCGCCGGCCGGGGGATCGCTTTTGCGCGCCCCGAGAAGATGGCATGAGCGGCCACGGCGCGGGAACCTTCTCTCGGCGGACGCGTCCAAGCGGGCGAGGCGGATCGGCATGGGACAGAAGCGATGAGATACCTTGCGGCCATGGCGATGGCGGTCGTGGTGCTCGCCCCGGCGGCGGTGCCCCAGCCCGTCCGGGATATCAAGGAGATCGCCACGCGCCGGTTCGGCAAGTGGACGTACAGGACGTACTACACCCGCGCCGCCACCCGCAGCCGGACGACCATCGGCGAGCTGAGCTATGACGGCAAGGCTGTCCTCGCCGCCAACCAGGGCGACTTCCTGTGGAGCCCGTGGGGCAAGCTCCTCTGGCACGGCAAGCCGTTCACCCGCGGCTGGATGCGCCCTGCCGCCGGGCCGCTGCCGGAAGGCAAAGAGGTCGCCAGCCCCGACCCCGCCACCAGCGACCGCGTCCGGGAACGGATACGGCACGTTGAGGCGGGGCTGAAGCACTTCGCGCTGTACATGTCGCTTTACGCCCCCACGCGGCGAATGCCCGGCGACCCGCCCTGGCTGCCGGGCGGGCCCGGCCGGGCTGGAAGCGCCGCCGGGGGCGGGATGGTCCTGGCCACGGGCCCGGCGGCCGAGGGGGCCGATGGAATCATCCTGCCCGCCGGGGTGGATCGAATCAGCGAAC
>DASRZG010000385.1:0-3823 GCA_035686585.1 Phycisphaerae bacterium | reverse complement strand
CCGATCGTGGGAATGACGATCGACAGCGTCGGAGGGCAATGATGAATGATGAGTGATGAATGAGGAACGGAAGACGCTGGCGCGGAGCTTCTCCCCCGTTCATCATTCATCATTCCTCGCTCATCATTTTCGAAGCGGCATTTCTCAGGAAATAGCCCGTCCAAGAGGGCCCGCAGCTCCGGCGTGAAGCCGGCGTCGTTGTGGCCGAGGAACCACCGCCCGGCGACCGCCGCGCGGAGCTGGCGCGACGGCAGGGCCGCCGTCATCGTCGCCTTGCGGTCGCCCAGCGGGGCCGGCTGCCCGGCCTGGTTGCAATACCACGTCCCCACCGTGACGCCGTCGCCCCGGGCCCAACCGTCGCGCCCCGCCGCGGCCAGCTCCAGGAACCGCCGGCGCTCCATCGGGATCGGCGTGTGGGTGTCGCAGTGCCAGGTGGTGAGGCCGCGGGCGGCCAGCCAGTCCCGGGTGGCAAGTTGCCGCTTCTGCCACCGTTTGGCGGCCGTCTTGCCGGCGAGGTCGCCGAAGCGGTAGGGCCCGAACTGCGGCCAGCCCAGCGGGCGCAGCAGGATCTGGTCGTCGCTCCAGCGGAGGAACCGTTCGGATACGCCCGCCCGGCAGGCGGCCTCGATCTTCGCCAGGATGTTCCGATCCTTGCTGCGGCTCGGGTCTCCATAGGGGAGGTGGATTGCCCGCGAATCGCGCGGATGACTCGAAGAGGATTCGCCTGATTTGCGGGATTCGCGGGCCTCTTCGCAGCGGAGCCAAGCCGGACGGTGGCCGACGATCCACACGCGGCCGACGTTCTCCAGGTGGCGGTCGATCGAGCGGAGGGCGTAGCGGAGCTCGGCGTCTTCGTGCCGGCTGCCGTGGCCCTGGGGGATGACGATGTCACCGGGTGAGGGGGTGACGGGGTGACGGGGTGACGGGGTGAAGTCGGCGGCCGGGAAGGCCGGGGTGGCGAGTCGCTCGCCGGGCAACGGATCGAAACCGGGCGGATCCGCAAAGAAGCCCGGCCGGAGCCAGCCGTCGGCCACCCACCGGCCCTCCTCTTCGCGCCACGCCTGCCAAGGCGACGCCGGGTCTCGGAACCTGCGAACCGCCCCCCGCCCGTTGCGGGGCGGCGCCGGCCGGTACTTGCGAAGCATCTCCTGATAGGCGGGCAGCGACGTGTCGTAGTGGACGCCCCGCTCGTCACGCGCCGTGATGATCTTCTCGAGGTCGAACAGGTAGCTGACCGGCCGCTTTTTCGCGTGGGCCGTCAGTTGCTCGTAGGTGATGAAGCTGAGCGTCAAGGCACTCCCCCTATGCTGACTTCGGCGACGCCCTCGGCGAACGGGGACGGGGTGTAGTCGCCGAGCGGAGTCGTGGGATCATCGTACTTGAACCAGAAGTTCACCGCGTCGCCGACCTTGCTGATCTGCCAGCAGCCGCCAAAGGCCGCGGGATTCCACCAGATGAGCCAGGTGCCAAACTCGGAGAACTTGTACCAGAACGGCCGGCCGTTATAGTACCCGAACCCTACCGAGTAGCCGCCCAGGGCCCCGGCCGGGGTGATCTTGCCGCTGACGACCAGGTCTTGCCAGACAATGTCGCCGTCCGTCCAGGGATTGCCGAGGGCGCCCGAGCTGGAATCGCCGACCGAATCCGAGGGCGGGATGTTGTCGCTGGACGGCGGCGGGTCCTGGCTCGATTCGCACACGTTCAGAGGCACGACGCTGTTGGGCAGGACGTCAATCCGGGTGCCCGGCGGCAGATAGATCCGCCGCTGCGGGAACACGATGTACTCGGTGCAGCGGTTCCACGGCTCGCAGATGAGCACGTCGATGGTGAGCTGACCGCCGGAGGAGTCGTCGGGGTAGTCGGCGCCGGAATAGGTGAACCACCACTGGCCCACGCCGCCGGTCCCCTCGGGCACCCAGGTCACCTCGATGAGGCTCCCCTGGGGCACGTAGTGCTCCTCCCCTTCCCGCGTGTTGCGGGCGGTCAGCTTGGGGTCGCCGGGGTCCTGGCGATCGGCGAGCGTGGCGGCGGTGTCCCCCTGGGTGTCCGTGGGAAAGGCCCCGTCGACCATCACGATCCAGTACGTGTTGGGCGCATCCTCGCGGGCCGGGTAGGAGCCGTACTTGGGGACGGTGTAGGCCAGCCGGCAGGCCCGCGGGGCGACCGTCTCGGCCTGCCGGTCCAGCAGCCGGTCGACGCGGCTCTCGATGTTTCTTTGCGACCGATCGTCCATCACCCCGTCACCCCCTCACCCCGTCATCTTCACTCGTCGCGGACCTCCAGGATCGCGTCCCCGACCAGCGTGTTGCCGGCGTCGGTCGTGACGGTGGCCTGGAGCCGGTAGTTGCGGTTGTGGACGCCGCCCGAGACGCGGACGCGGGCGACTGTGCCGTCCAGGGCGGGCGCGCCCAGGGTCAGGCCGGCCGGCAAGGCCGTGACGCCCGAGACGGCCGAGAGGGCCTCGCCCGTCTCCAGGACCAGGGCGAAGTCGATCCCCAAGAGCCGGCTCTCGCCCGGTTGCTTTAGTAGTCGCTCGGCGGCCGTGACGCTTCTGGATTCACTCATCGTCTTTTTCTCCGTGTCACCTATCCTCCGCCGGCAGCACGACGACGGCCGGGCGGGGCGGCAACCGGCACACGGCGGCCCGGGCCGGCGGGCACACGACGGCCGGGCGGGGCGGCAATCGCCACAGAAGCGGCGTGCCGGTCTCGGCGTCGGAGCTCAGCACCGGCGAGTCCGCCGCGTGGGCGTGGGCGCAGGCCGCGGCGATCATCTTGTGGAGCTGGGTCAGGATCGGCGTTTCGGCGGCCTGGGCGTGGGCCGCATCCTCGGCGGCCAGGGCGTGCAACTGCGTGATCGCCGGGGTGTCGGCGGCGTGCGCGTGCGTGGCGTCTTCGGCGGCCAGGACGTGGACCTGCGTGATCGCCGGGGTGTCGCCGGCGTGCGCATGGGTGGCGTCCTCGGCGGCCAGGGCGTGGACCTGCGTGATCGCCGGTGTCTCGGCGGCGTGGGCGTGGGTGCAGGCGGAGGCGGTGAGATTGTAAGTCTGCCCCGCCACCGCCACCGGCAGCCAACTTGGCCCGACCGGCTCGATCAGCGGCACGCCGCCGACTGCGAGCATCACGTTGCTGGGGTCGGCGAGGGCGGAGATTTCGGAGGAGGAGAGAACGCGATTGTACAGGCACAGATCAGTGAGTTGCCCCGCCCACGGCCACAGCCCTGTATCGTTGACCGCGCCGATGGCGAACGCCTCCGCTGCGGAATGAACGATGGTCCCGGTCGTCGTGTCCTCAAAGCCGATATAAACGCCGTTTTTGTAGGCGCGAAACTTGCCGGCTGCTTGGTCCCACGTTCCACATAGATGCGTCTGCGTGTCGGCCGGAATGTTGCACTCGACGTGATACCAGCCGCGAACGGCCCCATCATAGTACGCAAGGGCCAATTCGGTATAGTCGTAGACCGTCCACTCGAAACCGTTTGCGGTGATATTACATTTTCCGCACAGCCCGGTGTACTGGTTTGCCGCCGTCGTCGAGACCCATGCCGAAACGCTTTGAGACTGGATGCCCATGCCAGCTTGGCCAGCAAGGACATGATCGTTAGTCCCATCAAAATCCAGCGCCCACCGCCCCAGCTCCGGCGAGAACACCCAGTCCGTCGGCGGGGCCATGTTGGTCAGCGTGCCGTGGTTGCCGGCGTGGATCACGCCCGCGCACGAATCGTAGAACCGCGGCGTGCCGGCACAGCCCTGCCCCAGCCCGGCGAACACCAGCCCCCTGGCCAGCGGGCTTCGTGGATTGAGCCGGAAATTCTGCGGGCGAGA
>DASRZG010000384.1:0-3603 GCA_035686585.1 Phycisphaerae bacterium | reverse complement strand
GGACGCCTCGCACGTCTTCTTCCTTGGAGAGCAGATACTGTGCTTTGACCCGGAGGCCGACACGTGGTACGGCCCGTTGGAAAGGGAGCCTTACGGCGGAAGCGTTGAGTTTGCGGTTTCCGGCGATTCCGGCATCTGGCTGCAATCTGACCGGAGTCTGGTCTACCTCGACACCGCTGACTTCATCGCCGCCGCCAGGAAGGCCGGGCGGGTCATCACGGGCGATGAGTTCCGCAGGAAGCGGGACGAGGCGATTGCGGCCTCGCCGCCGCTGGAGCAGGCCAAGTGGGCATTGAGCATGAGACAGTTCGACAAGGCCCGCGACCTGTGCGCCGGCGTGCTGGACAAAGAGGCCGGCAACGTCGAGGCGCTGCTGGTCATGGCCCTGCTGCACGAGTCGTGCTGCCTGAACCAGCCCGACAAGGCGATGGAATACTACGGCCGGCTCGCCGCCATCGAGGACAACCCCTCGGCCGCATTCACAGGCCTGGTGCACCAGTACCGCCTGCACATCGACGCCAAGCGGCACGCGGACGCCCTGCGTACCGGCAGGCTCATCGAGCGGCGATACCCGCGCAACAGCAGCAGCGAAAGCATCCGCCGCCACAACCGCCGGCTGGAAGAACAGGTCAAGGAGGCTGCCGGATGAGGGGACTGTGCGCGATATCGTGCGTTTTCGCCGCGGGTGCGATTCTGGCGATCGCTCCGGCATCGGAGGCGCAAACGAATGATGGGACCGTCAAGGTCCGCGTGGGCACTGTCGGCATGACCAAGGCGTACGTGTCGGAGAATCACGTCCGTCAACGGATGGGGCCCGAAACCGCTCGCGGGGTCAAAGTGGCCACCATGGGCGAGGCGGCCATCTACCGCGCCTTGACGGACGGGAAGCTCGACATGGGCTCGGTGCTCGCCTTGCCGGGAGATGTGGGGATCAACAAGGACTTCGAGAAGGCTTTCAGTGGGCCGCCGCGGACGGCGACGCTGGGCCATCTGGTGGTCTTTGCCTGTGTTTCCTCCAAGCGGGCCCTTTCGCGGCTTACCGTGGAGCAGGTTGGCCGGATCGTCTCGGGCGAAATGGCCGGCTGGCGGCAACTGGGCGCCGGCGAGGGCGGGATCAGCGTCATGACGGACGAGCGCGCAATCCATCTCGTCACGGCCCTGACCGGCGCCAAACCGGCTGGGAATCTCAGGGGGGGAAAGGGGTCAGGAACCTTTTCTGTTGACGACTGAGCCGGATGCGCGTTGGGGACAAGCCGGACCAGCCACGACCGTGTCCGTCTTGGGTCGCGGCCAATCAGGTACCAGCGGCTTGTCCGGGGCACCCGGGGCCGTCCGGGCAGGACACCCCCCGACGTGGGCGGCCCGGGGCGGAGATGCCCACTATGACCTGTAAAAGTGTGACAGAATTTGTGCCTGTTTACAAGGTCTGGAGGAAACAGCCATGAATCCGAATAACAGCTTGTCATATAAGCACTTATGGAATTCCAGGGGTGTTTACAGATCGAGGTCTTGTAAACACCCCCGGGTGCGGAGGGGCTGATTTGGGCCCCCGGGTGCGGCGAGTAGCGACGGGGGTGGACGGGGTCGGGAGGGAGCGTCAAGGGCGTCCGGACGTGGCTCCGGGCGAGCTGGACAAGCAGGCCCCAACGGGACAAGCTTGTCCGGGGCACCCAGGGTGGTGAAGGCATCACATCCGGCTCGGCCCCCATCCCCTGCATCCGCTTCTTCTTCGTCTTCTGCTGCTGCTTCTTCCACCCCGCCTCTCATCCCCTGAATCCCCTGCATCCCTGCCATTTCCTCTTCTTCTTCTTCTTCTGCTGCTGCTGCTGCTTCTTCCCCCCACCCCGCCATCCCCTGCATCCCTACTCCGTGAGTCGGTCGGCCAGGGCGCGGTAGTCGGTCTTGCCGGTGCCGAGGCGGGGCAGCTCATCGACGCGGATGACGCGGCGGACGTTGTGCAGGCCGGAGAGGCCCGCGGCTCGGATGTGGGCGTTGACCTCGGCGCGGTCGGCGGCGGCGACGGTGAACAGGACGATCTCGGGGTGGTCGTCGCCGCCGGTGGCGACGACGGCCAATGTCGGCCCGTCGTCGGCGGGGCCGCCGTAGTGGGCGGCCAGCACGGCCTCGATCGCCGGCAGGGAGACCATCTCCCCGCCCACCTTGACGAACCGCTTCCGTCGCCCGGCGAAGGTAAGCACGCCGTCGGGCGCCTGACGGACCAGGTCGCCCGTGCGGTACCACCGCCGGCCGTCGAACTCGACGAAGGGCGACGGGCCGTCGTAGTGGAGATACCCCTCGAAGACGCTGGGCCCGCGGACCAGCAGCATCCCCTCGGTGCCGGACGGGGTGGGCTGGAGGGTTTCGGAATCGACCAAGACGTGCTCGACGGACGCCAGGGGCCTGCCGATGGTGCCGGGGCGCGGGTCGTCCTCGCGGCTGACGGAGAGGATGGGCGAGCATTCCGTCACCCCGTATCCCTCCATCACCACGGTCCTGGGGCAGCGTTGGGCGAGGGCGTCGTAGACGCGTTGCGGGCACGTCTCGGCGCCGGAGACGACCAGCCGGAGGGTGGCGAGCTGCTCGGGCGTCGAGGCCCGGACGATGCCGTGCAGGAATGTGGGCGTCCCGCCGAGGAGGGTCGTCTTGTAGGCGGCGATCATCCGCCCCAGGGCCACGCCGTCGGTGGGGTTGGGGTAATAGACCACCCGCAGCCCCAAGCACCAGGGGAGCAGGACGGTGACGGTCAGCCCGAAGGCGTGGAACGGCGGCAGGATGCCCAGCAGGGAGTCGGACGGCGCCACGTGCAGGCAGTCCCACACGTCCGAGACGTTGGTCAGCAGGTTGCGATGGGTCAGCGGCACGGCCTTGGGGACGCTCTCGGAGCCGCTGGTGAACAGGACCACCGCGGTGGGCGGTGCCTTGGCCGCCGCCCGGCGCAGCGGCGCCCAGGAGGTCCGCGCCCGCGCCCACGCCGAGATCTTATCGGCCGGGTGCAGCGCCGCGGCGATGTCCTCGACCGCGACGAAGCGGTCGGCCACCTCGGACAGGTCCACGCCGGCCGAGCCGAGCCGGCCGAGAAGTTGCCGGGAGGTCAGGATCCGCTGCACGCCGACCGAATCGAGGCATCGGCGGAGGATGCCCGCGCCGCCGGTCCAGTTGACCATCACGGGCGTCCTGCCGGCCAGCATCGTCGCCAGCATGAGCGTTCCGGCGGCGACGGAGGCGGGCATCATCACGCCCACCCGCTCGCCCGGCAGGGCGGCGACGGGCCCGGCCAGGGCGGCGACGGCCGTGACCAGGTCGCGATAGGTCTTGGCGCCGGATGCCTGGTCGGCGGCGATGACGGCGCCGGGATCGGCCGACGCCGCCGCCAGGAAGGCTTGGGGCACGGTCATGTCGGCCAGGCCGTCGGGCCGGTGCGGGGTGGGCAGGCGGGTGAACCACTTCGGCGGCACGGCCCGCAGGGCGGCCGGGCCGGTGGCGACGGCCTCCCCGCAGGCGGCCAGCATCACGTCGCCGACGGTCCGCAGGGCCTCGGGGTCGACGGTCAGGCCGAACTCCGACTGCAGCCAGGTGACCACCTCGGCCGCCATGAGCGAATCG